>CAUJGC010000191.1 GCA_963169075.1 Myxococcota bacterium | reverse complement strand
CACGCGCCCCAGGCCCTTCGTGTCCGCGACCCCGGCCAGCTGATCCAGGGCCAGGAGGCCGTCGATCTCCAGGCTCAGGTGCCGCAGCGCCCCCGAGAGGTCCAGCGCCCGCGCGTTGGCGAAGGAGGCGGCGTCGATGTCCTTCGCCTGCACCCGCAGCGAGAGCCACTGGGCGTCGTCGAAGCTCCCGGAGGCCACGACGACCCCGCGCCCTTTGCGCAGCTCCAGCCGCTCGATCTCCAGGCGGTTGTCGCGGGAGGTGGCGAGGACCTCGACGCCGTCCAGGGACTCTCCAAACGCCTCGATCTCGCGGGCCTGGAGGGTGCCGGTGACCTTGGGAGAGGCGGGCGTGCCGGTGAGGTGGATGTCCTGGAGGGTGAGCTGGGCCTCGACGGGCACGTCGATCTCGAGCGCGCGCAGGAGGCCGCCGACGTCGGCGCTGCCCTTGGGGATCTCGAGATCGAAGCGCGGCTGGCGCAGCGGATCGGTCAGCCCGCCCGGGCCAAAAACATAAATCATTCCAGACGCTTCCACCTCAGCCACCTCGCCCCGGACCTCCAGCGAGGCCAGGCGCAGCCGCCCGCTCTCCAGGCCGAAGCGGGCCCGCGCGATGTCGGCGCGGAGCTGGTTGAAGCGCGGCTCCCGCAGCGCCAGCGCCCCCTCCCGGATCGTCGGGTTCAGGAGCGGGCCGGACACCCCGAAGCGCACCTCCCCGCCGCCGCCGACCCCGCTCACCCCATAGTAGCGGGCCCAGCGCCCCAGATCCGCGATCTGGGCCGACACCTCCCCCTCCACCGGCAGGGCCTCGTCGCCCAGGCCCATCCAGAGGCGCTCCAGGCGCACGACATCTTGATCCAGCCGCGCCTCCAGCGGCCGCTCCAGCGTCAGGATGTCCCCCACCAGCGCCGCCTCGCCGTCCAGCACCACCCGCTGGATCGGGGCCATGCCGCGCGGCGAGGCTGCGAGCGCGGCGGGGCGCGCGAGCTCGACGCGGTCGAGGACCGCGCGGTGCCAGGCGGGGACCGGCTCCAGCGTCACGCGGTCCTGGGCCGGGATCAGGCGCCCCCAGGCGCGGAGGCCGCCGCGCAGGCGCCCCGTCGCCGCCTCGACGATCGACGGATCGAGGAAGGGGGCGACGTCGGCCAGGACGCGCTCCAGCGCGACGCCCTCCACCACCAGCGGCGCGTTGTAGCTCTGGTCCAGGAGGTTGAGGAAGGCGTGATCCCGCGACGCCGGAGGCTCCACCGCCGGGTCCAGCCACTCCGGCAGCCCGCCCCGCGCCCCGGGCGCCAAGCTGATCTCGCCGCCGTACCCCTGGAGGACCAGATCCGCCAGGTAGAAGCGCCGGTTCACCAGGCGGCCGTCCAGCAGCGCCTGCTCAAAGCGCAGCCCCGCCACCTTCAGGTCCTTGGCGTTCATCCGCAGCTTGGCCCCGATGGTGCTGCCGTCGTTCATCTCGGGGCCCAGGTAGCCCGCCGCCTCCATGCGAAGCTCCAGCGGGGAGAGGATGAGCGGCCCGGCGAACCAGGAGATGCCGACGAAGTCGGGGGGCAGCTTCGCCTCCAGCGTCCCCTCGTAGGCGAACCCGGCGCCGCTGCTCAGGTCCAGGGCGCCGTCCTCCAGCGTGATGGTCGCGCCCTCCCCGCGCAGCCCCACCCGCTTGACCCGGAAGCCCTCGCCGTCCCAGCGCCAGCCGGAGGCGGCGACGTCCTGAAGCTCCATCCGCAGCGGCTCGCGCCCCGGGATCGGCGGCGCGTCCGGCGTCTCGCCGGGCTGGGGCGCGCTGCTGAAGCCGAACATCTCGGGCTGGAACTCCACCACGCCGCGCGGCGCCGTCAGCGACTCCGCGCCCATGATCAGCCGCCCCGCCAGATCCAGCGAGAACCAGTCCAGCGCCATGTCGAAGAACTCGACGACGAAGCTGCCAAAGAAGATCCGGATGTCGGTGTCGTAGATGCGGATCTGATCCAGCGCGATGGCGATCCCGCCGCCCTCCTCGCCCTCTCCCGACGCGTCGGGCTCGGCCTCCCGAGGCGGACCGGTGAAGAGCGCGTCGGTGAGGTTGAAGGTGTCGTGGGTGGCGAAGTCGAGGGTGATCCTGCCGCCCCGCAGGTCCGCCTGGGCGACGCGCACGGTCCCCCCAAGGAGGGCCAGCACGTCCACCCGCGCGTCGATCTCCTGCACCGTGAAGACGTGCTCGCCGTGGCTGTCCCGGAGCGTCACGCCGTAGAGGTGGAGCCGCCGCGGGTCCAGGTCGAGCCGCGTCTGCTGGATCGTGAACTCCCCGGCGAAGAGGCCGTTGAGCTGCGCCTGCGCGAGGTCCCGGAAGAGGGTCGTCCCGATGAAGAGGTGCAGAGACACGAGCGCCATCAACCCGAACACCGCAGGGGTGAGCAGGAGCAGGAGGAAGCGCAGCTGCTGGCGCGCGATCTGGAGCGCCCGTCCGGCCATCCGACCCTCGCAAGGAACGCCGTCAAAGAGGAGTCACGCGAGGAGGGCTCAGAAGACCGGGTCGTTGGGGTCGAAGCTGGGGCCCTGGCGCTCGCTGATGCGGTCGCCGCTCCAGACGCCGCCGCCCATCAAGGCGTCGCCGTAGCCCCACTCGCCTTGAAAGCGCTCGCCGTCCTCGCTCATGGCGAAGTAGCCGCGCCCCCGCACCTCCTGCCGGGCCTCCTGCTTGTCGCCGGGCTGCACCCAGTCAAAGATCAGCAGGTGCCCGCTGAGGGTCCCCTTGAGCGTCCCGCCGCCCTTGTAGGCGAACTCTCCCTCGACGGTGTCGCCCTTCTGGGTCAGCACCATGTCCTCGTACTGGGGGGAGTACCACTTGCCCGTGTAGGAGACGCCGCTGGGCAGCGGGCGAGGCTGCACGGGGATCTCCGGAGCGCTGCTGCACCCGACGCCAGCCACCGCCAGCGCCACCACGCACCCTGCCTTGACGATCCAGGACTTCATTCGCTTCTCCTCACGCTGCCAGGAGCGGCGCCGCGGCCCGGGCGAGCGCCCGGTGCAGGCGGTGGCCGCCTCGCTCCACCTCGATCCGGCCTGCCGGGCGCACGCCCAGCAGGCCAAGATCACCCAATAAATCCAGAACCTTATGACGGACAGGCTCGTCGTCCCAGCGCGGCTGCGATCCCAGCCACGACGTCGGGCCAGCCAGCAGCGCCTCCCCTTCCCGGAGCCCCGCGCCGACGCCTGCCGCCTGGAGCGCGCGCGCCTCCTCCTGGGAGGCCACCGGCGCGAAGGTCCGCGCAGGCGCGATCTCCCGCAGGAAGGTCGCCGGGTCCAGGGTCAGCGCTGTCTCCTGCTGGCCGATCACGCTCCCGGGGAAGTCCACCCGCGCCCGCACCTCCAGCTCCGGGCCGCCGGGGAGCCAGCGCGCCCAGGCGTCGCCCAGGCGCACCTCCAGCGCGACAGGCGGCGCCCAGCGCCGCAGCGGCGCTTGAGCCACCGCCCCGAGCCCCGCAGCCCAGCGCGCGGCGTCGCCGCCTGCGCCGGGCACCTCCTCCCCCTCCTCCAGCGTCAGCTCCACCCCGCCGACCCCGAGCCCGATCAGCGCCCCCAGCGCGTGCTCCAGCGTCCGCGCCCCCTCCAGCGCGGTGCAGCGCGCCCCGAAGGCAGCGCGCGGCGCCTCGGGGCCCAGCTCCCAGCGACGCCCTGACCGGGTGACGAGGACGATCGCCCCTCCCGAGCCCGAGCGCGCGCACACGCGCCCCGCGGCGCCGCTGTGCAACCCGAGCCCCTCCAGCCTGAACTCCGCCATCCCGCTCCAAGACGCTTCCTGCGCGCAGACCATCCACGCCCGGCGGAGTATAGGCGCTGGCGCGGCTGGCGACAACGCCTCTGTGCACCTGCCACCAGCCCCGTCACGAGGTGGTTGTCCAAGGGGGTCTGGGGGTCACTGACCCCCTTCCCCCTTCTTACGGAGGGGTCGCCGTAAAGTTGGCGGAGACGGCCTTGCCGTTGATCGTCCCGGAGAGGGTGCCCGTGGCCTTCGCCTGGGTGAAGCGCCCCTGCACCCAGAGCGTCCCGCCGGGGCTCCTCCCCTGCCCCGAGAACGTCGTCCCCCGGACCTCGCCGCTGAGCCCCGCGCTCCAACGCTCGCCGCCGTCGAGGGTGCCGCGGGCGTTGCCGCTGAGGCGCCCGGGGCGAAGGGAGAGCATGACGGTGCCGCGGACGCCGCCGCCTTTGACCGCGCCGCGGAAGACGCCGCTGGGCGCGGCAGGAGCGTCCTGGAGGGCGGGGGCGATCTCTGCGGCACCTGCGTCGGGCGCGTCGGGCGCGGCGAGGTCGTCGCGCCTGGCCGGGGCGCTCCGCGCGGCGCAGGCCTCGGGGCTGACGCGGCTCTCGACGACGGGGCGCACGGTGGGGTCGTCTCGGAGGCGGCGGCTGGCCTCCTCCCAGGTCTCCTCCGTGAAGCCATAGAGCATGAGGACCTGGCGCCGGAGGGCGCTCCGCTGGTCCATGTCGAGGGCGAGGTCCAGATCGTTGCAGCCGACCGTGACCGCGGCCTCGATGAAGCTCGCGCGCGGGGGCAGCCCCACCCCCGCAGGGAGGGCGGACGCCGGAGCCACCGGCGCTGCGGGGATCACGAGCGGGGCGGGGATGAGGGTCGCTGGCGCGGCGACAAGCTGGGGCGACGGCTCGCGCGCCTCGCACGCGACGAGGAGCATCAGCCCCGCCATCACCGCACCCATCACCTCGCGCCGCCTCATCACCTGTGCCTCCTGACCCGTGAGCGCCCTCGTGGGGACCGCCCTGCGGCCCCAAAGCGGACAAGGAAGGCGCGCGGGCTTGCGCCAGGGCGTAGGCCAGCGTATCACACAGCCGAGGCGCCAGCGGCGCCATCACCTTGAGGAGCACCATGCGACGCTTCATCCAGGCCTTCGGCAAGCGCGCTGCGCACGCCATGGGGCAGCACTTCCTCATCGATCCGCGGGCTGTGGAGCACATCCTTGAGGCCGCCGACCTCCAGCCGGGGACGCCGGTGCTGGAGATCGGGCCGGGGCCAGGCGCCTTGACCGCCGCGCTCCTGGAGGCGGGGGCTCGCGTGGTGGCGGTGGAGAAGGACCGCGGGGTGGGGGCCTACCTCCTGGAGCGCTTCCCGGCGCTCCTGTGCCCCGGCGCCGCCGAGCGCCTGACTATCCTGGTGGGCGACGCCCTCCAGATCGACCCCACCCCGGCGCTGGAGGCGCTGGGGCCGGGGCCGTGGCGGGCGGTGGGGAACCTGCCCTACAACGTCGGGACCGGGATCCTGCTGCGCCTCCTGGAGCAGACCCCCGACCGCTTCGACCGCCTGGTCTTCATGTTCCAGAAGGAGGTGGCGCTGCGCCTGGTGGCCGAGCCGGGCTCCCGCGCCTTCGGGAGCCTCTCGCTGGCGGTGGAGAACGCCGCCGAGGCCCGGATCATCTACACGCTGGGGCCAGAAGCCTTCGAGCCGCCGCCCAAGGTGGACTCGGCGGTGGTGACCTTCCAGGCGCGGGCGACCCCGCAGGTGCCTGCGGAGCTTCAGGCGACCTTTGACGCGGTGGTGCGCGCGGCGTTCGCCCAGCGGCGCAAGACGCTCCGCAACGCCCTCCGGGGGTTGCCTGAGCACCTCGACGGGGAGCGCGCGCTGGAGGCCGCCGGGATCGACCCGGGGCGCCGGGCCGAGACGCTCTCGCTGGAGGAGTTCGTCGCGATGGCCCGCGCGTGCTGCGCTTGACCCCCCTACCCTCCCCGGAGACCCCATGCGACTCGCCCTCGCCTTTGCGGACCCTCAGCGCCAGGAGCAGCTCGCGCGCCTCGGCGCTGCCCTCGGCCACGAGGTCGTGACCGCACAGGACTCCACCGCCCTCCTCCGCCTGGGGCTCCGCGAAGAGCTGGATCTCATCCTCTTCGACCTCCACCTCGGCCCGCTCCAGGGCGCCGAGCTGGTGGGGCTCCTCAAGGACCTCAGCGATCAGACCCTCCTCGTCCCCTTCGTGACGTGCAACGACGCCCGCCTGGAGTTCGCGGTGCGCGCGCTGGGCGTCTTCTATTATATGCTGGCACCCCTCGATCCGGCGGAGCTGGAGGACGTCCTCCAGAGCGCCACCCAGAAGGAGATCGCATGAGCTTCGCCCAGGCCGAGCTGAACGGCATGATCATCCGCATGGCCCCGCTGGGGCCGATCGCCACCAACTGCTACGTCATCGCCTGCGCGCGCACCCTGGAGGGCGCGATCATCGACTCCAGCGCCGAGGCGGCGCGCATCCACGCCATGATCGAGGCGGCCCCTGCGATCCGCCCGACGCTCCTCCTCCAGACCCACGCCCACGTCGATCATGTCGCGGCCCTCGGGGCGATGCACGCGCGCCTCCAGCTCCCCATCTACCTCCACCCCGACGACATGGAGCTGTACAAGCTGGCGCCGCAGCAGGGGATGATGCTGGGGATGCAGGTGGCGCCGCTCCCGGCGCCGTCGGTCTTGATGAAGGACGGGGACACGATCCGCCTGGGCGACCTGGAGGCGCGTGTCCTCCACACGCCGGGGCACACGCCGGGCGGGGTGTGCTTCTACTTCGCGGCGCAGGGGGTGCTCTTCTCGGGGGATCTCCTCTTCGCGGGCTCGGTGGGGCGGACCGATCTGCCGGGGGGGCACTTCCCGACCCTCCAGCGCTCGCTCAAGCGCCTCCTGGATCTCCCGGATGCGACCCTGGTCCTCAGCGGGCACGGCCCCGAGACGGAGCTGGGCGTCGAGCGGGTCCACAACCCCTTCATGGACGACCTGGAGGGGTAGATGGGGGTCTGGGGGCGGCTCGCCCCCACCCGCCGGGGGGGACCCCCACAAAATGGAAAAAAAAAAAAAAGTTTTTGGGGATTTTGT
>CAUJGC010000190.1 GCA_963169075.1 Myxococcota bacterium | reverse complement strand
GTGACGGGGGGACACCGACCTCCCTCGCTCCGCTCGCTCGCCACCCCTCGCTCCGCTCGCTCGCCACCCCTCGCTTCGCTCGCTCGCCACCCCTCGCTTCGCTCGCCAGCGACCCGTCGGTGTCCCCCCGTCACGGGGGGGACCGGGGGCGTTGCTCCGGGCCAGAGCCCGGAGCTTACGCCCCCGGGGGGGTCACCGTCGCCTCATCACCCCCATCACCCCCACCAGCCCCATCACCCCCACCAGCCACCCCGCTCCCCCTGGCGTCGGATCGACCGCCGCGCACGCGCAGGGGCCGGTGGAGGCGTCCACGGGGACGTCTTCGCCGGGGCCGTAGACCGGGCGCTCAAAGAAGCCGTCGGGCGCGCCCCAGCACGCCTGGTGGGTGGGGTCGCTGGCGACGGGGTAGGCGTCGCAGAAGCCGGCCTCGTCGTCGGGGTGGAGGGTGCGCTTGGCCGTCTCGCGCAGCGGGGCGGTGGCGAACATCGTCGAGTCCGACACCGCGCTGTGATCGAGGCCGATGAAGTGCCCCGCCTCGTGGGCGACGGTGTTCTGGACGTCGATGCGGACGAGGGCGGCCTGATCGGTGGTCGTCAGGTTGTACTCCTCGCTGTTGATCTCGATGTCGGCGTCGTAGATCTCACCCGTGCTGGCCTTGAAGGTCACCGAGGTCAGCGCCAGGATGCCCGCGCTGTGCTCCCAGTTGTCATCGCGGAAGACCACGATGTTCGCGTTCGCCGTCCCCGCGTTGTACCCCACCCGATCCTCGTCGGTGAAGCCCGCGAAGCTCACCGAGAGGTAGCCGCACGACACCTCGTCCCAGACCTGAAACCCCTTCTGGATCGCAGCGATGGCGGCGTCATTGCTCAGCTCGGCGCTCCCCGCCTCGTTGATGTGGTAGGTCACGCACGAGGTCGGCCAGTAGAGCGCCTTGGGCTCCTCGCCGGGAGAGCAGGCGTTGAGGCTCCCGCTGGGGTTGCAGGTGAGCGTGCGCTGGTACGCGCTGGCCTCGGCTGCGCCCGCCAGCGTCGCCGCGGCGACAAGCCCCGCCGTCACAAGGTGCGTCGCCTTCATCGCAGCACCTCCGTCGCCTGGAAGTCCGCCCGGAAGTCGAAGGGGGTCACGCCGCCGTCGCTCAGGCGACGCAGCACCTCGGGGCGCAGCGCCCCCTCCTGCCCGGCCTGACGCATCCCGTCCACCACCTGACCCAGCAGCGCGTCCAGCGACACCGCACCCTCGCGCACCGCCGAGCCCTCCTCGATCCGCACGACCTCGCGCGTCCCGTCGGCCCGCTCCTCGACCTCGGCCAGCGAGAGCTCGCTCAGGTCGCGGACCCCGAAGAGCCGCCCCCCGCTGCCCTCGGCCAGCGTCCACTTGCCCTGGGCCATCCCCATGACCGCCAGGTGGTGGGCCTGCGGCGTCTCCACCTCGTCCAGAAAGATCAAGACCTGCTCCCCCTTCGCGAAGTCTGTCGCCCCAGCCACCACCTGGCGCAGCTCCCCGACCTCGCCGCCCAGGCGGCGCACCACCACCGTCTCCTCCGCGCTGGGCTGGCCCTTGATCGGCACCACCACCCGCAGCGTCACATCCGTGATGATCCGCCCCCCCTCCCAGCGCGAGGACGTCGCCTCCACCCGCCCCAGGGCCACCACGTCCGCCTCGGCGCTCAGGCGCCCGACGTCCATCTTGATCACCGTCGTCGCTGACGCCGCCGAGCACGCCAGGAGCGCCCCCAGGCCGAGCAGCCCGGCGCTCCACGCGGCGCCTCTCCTTCCCTTGTCTCCCATTGCGCTCCCCATCTCGCGGTGTAGCTGTGGTCGAGGGTTCGGCCCGCTCCCTCCGGCTGATCGCCTCCCCCCAGCATAGCCACTCCGCAGCGCCTTGCAAGGCGCTGACAAGAGTGCCACCCTGAGGCTCCATCACGGGCGGCGCCGCCGCCCCCTGCCCAGGAGCGACCCCGCCATGCCCCACGACTTCGACCTGATCGTCATCGGCGCCGGACCCGGCGGCGTCGCCGCCGCCAAGGTGGTCGCCCTCCAGGGCCGACGCGTCGCCCTCGTCACCAACGACGACCTCCTGGGCTACGGCCTCTCCGGCGCGTACAAGTCCAAGGCCATGTACGAGGTCGCCCGCGAATACGCCACCTTCGTCCGACGCTGGAAGGTCTGCCCCCTCGGCGGCAACCTCAGCCTCGCCGCCATGACCCAGGGCCACGCCGAGGAGGCCGAGCACCTCCGCGCCCTCTACATCCGCCAGTTCCAGGCCATCGGCATCACCCTCCTCTCGGGCTATGGCTCCTTTGTTGATGAACACACTGTTGTTGTGGGAGATCAAACCTATACAGCCGAGAACATCGTCATCTCCACGGGGACGCGACCTCGCCTCCTCCCCGACCTCCCCGAGGACCGCCGCCGCGTCCTGACCAGCGACGAGGCGGTGCAGGTCGATCGCAACATCCGCTCGCTCCTGGTGCTGGGGGCGGGGGTCATCGGCTGCGAGTTCGCCTCGATCTTCGCCGCGCTGGGGGTGGAGGTGACGCTGGTGGACTCCCGCCCCCGGATCCTGCCCCAGGAGGACGCGGACGTCAGCGCCTTCGTCGCCGCCGGCTTCGCCCAGCTGGGGATCGAGGTCCGCAGCGAGGCCCGCGCCCGCTCCATCACCCTGGAGGGCGAGCACGTCGTCACCGATCTGGGCGACGGACGCCCGGTCGTCTCCGACGCGGTCCTCCTCGCCATCGGCCGCGTCCCCAACACCGAGCGCCTGGGGCTGGAGCGCGCCGGGGTCCAGCTCGACCGCTGGGGCGCCATCCCCGTCAACGAGCACCTCCAGACCTCCGCCCCCCACATCTACGCCGTCGGGGACGTCGGCCAGCGCGACACCCAGCTCGACCTCGCCCTGGTCCACGTCGCGGAGGCCGAGGGACGCCACGCCGCCGTTCACCTCCTCGGCCACCAGAGCAGCTACCTCGCCTTGCACCACGTCCCCTTCATCATCTTCTCGCTCCCGATGGTCGCCGGAGCCGGAGAGAGCGAGAACCAGGCGCGCGCGCGCCTGGGAGACGGGGTGCGCGTGGGCAAGTACGCCAACTGCCGCAACCACCGCGCCCACGCCCGCCGCTCGCGCTCCGGCTTCGTGAAGCTCATCGTGGGACCGCCCGGCGACGACCGCGTCTACGGCGTCCGCGGGGTCGGGGACGGCGTGGACACCATCATCGGGGAGGTGTCCACCATGATCGAGCACGGCCTCCCCTACACACGCCTCCTCGACGCCGTCCACGCGCACCCCTCCATGTCGGAGAGCCTCCAGGGCGCAGCCCGCATCATCGCAGGATATGCCCCGCCGTATGTGGACGGCGAGGAGTTCGCGTATAGCTTGGAGCTGGATCTCTGAACGGGTCAGAGATCGCATGTGGACCTCAGAAGATCAGGAGGACGTCATGAGCGACGCCATCGGAAAGACCGACACCATCGACAAGAATGACCCCGAGGACATCAAGCGCTGGGCGGATCGCCTCGGCGTCTCCGTCGAGGACATCGAGCGCGCGATAGCCAGCGTGGGCCCGCTCGCCCGCTATGTGAAGGATTACCTCGGGGCTTGAGCGCCCCCAGCCTCTTTTTTTGATCGAGGTGTAAAGTTCAGGCTGCTGTTCGCCTCTAGACAGGCAGGAGGCTGCGAGGTCGAGCAGCCCCATCACCCGCAGAGCAGGAGGTTGAGGATGAGCGAGAACAAGAACGACGCGAGCTGTGGTTGCTGCGACGGCTGCGCGTGCGGTGCGCCGAAGACGCCGGGCGGGTGCTGCTGCGGGGACACCTGCAAGTGCGGCCCCAGCTGCGCCTGCCCCCCGTCGTGCGGCTGCCCGGGCTCCAAAGCATGATCACCGGGGCTGAGCGCGACGACGCGCTCAGCCGTCTCCTCGCGCGTCGAGGCGCCGCGGTGCGGCGCCTCGCGGCGCGCCTTGGGAGCGAGGCTGACGCAGAGGATGTCTTTCAACACGCCCTCCTGATCGCCCTGGAGCGCCTGGAGCAGGTGCGCGCGCCGGAGCGCCTGGAGGCCTGGTTCGACGCCATCGCCCGGCGCGAGGCGACGCGCCACCTCCGCCGCAGCGCCGCGCCCCCCCGCGCCCTGGAGCACGAGCTTGCCAGCCCCCCGCTGATCGAGCAGGATCGCTGCGCCTGCGCGCTGCGCCTGCTCGACGAGCTGCCCGCGGCCTACGCCCAGATCCTCCGCGCGGTCGAGCTGGAAGAGGAGCCGCTGCGCGCCTTCGCAGACCGCGAGGCGATCTCGTTGAGCAACGCCGGGGTGCGCCTGCACCGCGCGCGGCATCGCCTCCGCGGCCTGCTCGCGAGCTGCTGCGGGACAACATCAGCGCGCGCTTGCGCATCATGTGGGTGTGAAGAATGAGCGCTGCGAGCACGCAGCCTGACGCGCCGCGCGTCGGGCTGGATCGCTTCGGGGCCTTCTGGTCGGGCCTCTGCGCCCTGCACTGCGTCACCTTCTGGGGGCTGGCCGCCTGGGGAGTCCTCGACGGACACGAGGACGAAGACCACGGCGCCGCAGGTCACGACGAGCACGGCGCCTGGACGGAGCGCCTGGAGCTTGGGATGGTCGCGGTCGCCGCGCTGATCGCGGTCGCTGCGATCGGGCGCGGCTTCGCCCGTCACGGCGAGCGCCGCCCGCTGATCTTCCTCGGCGCGGCCCTGCTCACGCTGGGCGCTGCGCGCGCGCTGGAGGTCGGAGAGGTCGGAGAGGTCGCGCTCTCGGTGCTGGGCGCCGCAGGCCTGATCACCGCGCACCTCCTGAACCTGAGCGCGCTGCGCCGCGCGGCAGCCTGCTGCTGAGCGGCCGCTCGATCCTGAATAAACAAAAACAGACATGCAGCTGCATGTCTATTTTTGTTTTATTTTATTTTTTGCAGGGTGCCTCCAGGGGCCGGGGGTCCGTGACCCCCGGCCGCCCGACGCCTGCGACTCAGCGGCGGAGCCCCAGCGCCACGCCCAGCGTCCCCAGGACGAGGAGGAGGGGCAGGAGGGGCAGGCGCGTCGGGCGCGCCGCAGGCACGGCGCAGCAGCCGCCGTCGCCGCCCTGGACGGTGCCGGGGGGCGTCTCGCCGTTGGTGTTGCCGCTGTTGTTGCCGTTGTTGCCGTTGTTGTCGCCGTTGTTGCTGCCCTCCACCGGCACGCAGGCCGAGGTGTCGAGGGCGCAGGACGCGTCGCAGGACACGTCACCGGAGGCGAAGCCTGCGCTCACGCAGGTCTGGCCGCCGAGGTCGGCGCCGTCGCACGCCTCGTCGTCCTCTGCGACGCCGTTGCCGCAGGTGGCGACGTCGCTGTAGCGGCGCAGCGGCGTGGCGTAGTTGTTGGTGTTGTGGGCGTCGTGGCCGTAGCTGGCCCAGTCCACGCGGTTGGTGGTGGCCGCCTCGGTGGACCAGGCGTAGAGCCAGCCGTTGCGGGTGAGGGTCACGACCTCGAAGCGGCCGTCGCCGTTCAGGTCGCCCACGGTGGGGCTGGAGATGATCCAGCCGCCCGTGAACTTGGGAAATCCAGGAGCGTCCACGCCCTTGTAATCAAAGGCGTGCACGAGATAACCGCCGGTCCCCATCAGGATCTCGGAGAGCCCGTCGCCGGTCATGTCCACCAGGGCCGGGTTCATGAAGAACTGCCAATCCTCAACGATCTGGGGGAAGCCCTCGATGAAGGGGAGCTGGAGGGGGTCGCCCGCCGCCGGGTTCATGTTCCAGGCCGAGATCTGGTGATCAAAGACGATCCGCGCGCCGCCCTCCGCGAAGGCCGACGCGAAGTTGAAGCCCGCCGTCCCCTTCACATAGGCCAGCGCCCCCGAGGGGTCCAGGCGACCCACCGAGCCGTGGTTGATCAGCGGGAACGCCGGGGCGTCCAGCGAGTTCGAGCCCGGCCCGAAGAGCGCCGCGTTGGCGCGCGCCACCACGATGGGCTCCTCGTCGTCCTCCTCCTCGTCCACCTTGTAGAAGATCGGGACGCCGGCGATGCCCTCCATCGCGAACTCGGGGCGCCCGTCGAAGTTGATGTCCGCGATCACGGGGTTCCCGACGACGCCCTGGCCGACGAAGGGCAGCACCTCCCCGATGAGCGCCGTCTTCAGGACGGGGCCGCCGTACTTGAAGGGGCCGCCGGGGGTCTCGGTGCCGGTGTCCTCGATGATGTAGAAGCGGATCTCGTTCTCGTTGTAGTACTCGTTGGTGCCGGTGACGATCTCGGGCTTGCCGTCCAGATCCAGATCCCCGATGGCCGGGGTGACCACGATGCGGAAGCCCTTGTTGCCGTCCTCGGTGTCGCGGCAGAGGACGGGGAAGCCCGCCTTGGGGGAGCCGTCGTGGTGCCAGACGTAGACGTGCTGGTCCAGGCCGGTCTGGATCACCTCCAGATCGCCGTCCCCGTCCAGATCATAGAGCGCCGGCGCCGAGACGAAGCCGTGGTCGAGGCTGTGGTCCTCGCGGGTGGGCTCCATCCGCGCCGAGGCCGAGCGCGTGAAGTCCGAGGTCACCGGGAAGCCCGCCACCGGGCTCCCGTCGTGGTGGAACGCGAAGACCGCGCCGTCCAGCGTGGACACCACGATCTCCACATCCCCGTCGCCCTCCAGATCCCCGATGGCCGGGGCGCCCTGGGAGACGCTCTGGTGGACCATCGCGTCCACCCGCCCGCCCTGGGCCACGCACCCCGCCTTGTCCTCGCGGAAGGCGCAGGCGGTCGTGGGGGGGGGGGGGGGCGCCCGGTGGGGGCCGCGCCCGCAACCCCGCCCCCCCGGGGAGCCCGCCCCCACCACGCCGGCGCCCCCCCAGGCGGGG
>CAUJGC010000189.1 GCA_963169075.1 Myxococcota bacterium | reverse complement strand
AGGAGGTGGCGGAGGTGATCGAGGGGGTGGGGGGTGGGCTCGGGCGGGGGGAGGGGTGGGGGCGGGTCGGGGGGGAGGTGGAGGATGAAGAGGAGGTCGCGCCAGAGGTCGCGCCAGGTGAGGGGATCGAGGGGCTGGGCGGCGAGCCAGGCGCTCCAGGTGGGAGCGGGGGCGGGGGGCGCGGCGAGGATGGGGTGGAGGAGGGCGGCCTGAGCGAGGAGGCGGTCGGCCTGGGGGCCCTGGCCTGCGCGCGCGGCGAGGGCGGCGGGGCGCAGGAGGTCGAGGGGGGCGACCTCTCCGCAGGCGAGGGCGTCGGCGGCGGCCTGGAGGAGCGCCAGGGGGGTCATGCGGGCATCATGCGCTCCTCGGCGGCGTCGGTGGTGTAGGTGGCGGCGAGCCCGTCGCCGTGGCGGAAGACGACGCCGGTGCGGATCAGCTCCGCGAGGGCGGCGTCGAGGTTGCGGGCGACGTGGAGGAAGCGGACGGGTTCTTGGGGGATGTAGCCGAGGTCGGCGCGGAGGAGGTCGGGGACGGTGGGGTTGCCGCGGAGGACGTTGGGGAGGTTGGAGAGGAGGTTGCCGAGGTGTCTGTTGATGCGTCGGAGGGTCCAGCGGAGGTCGGGCTCGGGGAGTCCGACGGCGGGGAGTCCGAGGGGTGCGTCGAGCGCGGCGAGGTGCTCCAGGGTGAGGAGGAGCTGGCTGGCGTCGAGGAGGTCGGCGCGGTGGATGGAGGTGTCGGCCAGGACGCGGTGTGCGAAGAGGGCGCGCCCGGGGTCGTGGAGGGCGAGGTGTCCGTGGTCGGGGCCGGGGGTGTGGAGGGCGCGGAGGGTGCGCTGTCCGGCGGCGACGGTCTGGGCGTCGGTGATGGGGAGGAGGTCGAGGCGTTGGGGGAGGGTGGGGGGGAGCCAGGCGTCGAGGTGCTCCTGCCAGGTCTCCCAGCGCATGGCGGCGCCGAAGGTGGGGAGGTCGCGGAGCTGGTCAGCGCGTCGCTGGAGGTCGTCGCGGAGGCGTCGGGTCCAGGCGGCGTAGTCGGCGGGTTCTTGCAGGTCGGGTGAGAAGGCGAGGAGGTCGGCCCAGGGGAAGGCCTCGGCGCCGCCGAGCTGGACGGGGCCCCAGTCGAGGGCGATGACGCGGGCGATGTCGCCGTGGCGGAGGCCGACCGAGGCGAGGGCGTCCGCGAGAGCCTGCTGCTGGGCGGGGTGCCCGGCGCCGAGGAGGGCGGGGGCGTCGCCGGTGAGGAGGTAGAGGTTGTGGGGTCCGGCCCAGGGTGCGGGGAGTCCGGGGAGGGGGAGGGCGATCTGGTAGAGATCGTCCTCCAGGCGTTGGATGGCGTAGGTCATCGGGGTGGGGTGCTACTGGTAGGTGAAGCGGAACTCGTAGTCGCAGATGAAGAAGACATCGCCCTCCTCGATCTTCTTGGAGTCGATGCGGTTGCCCCTGTAGTCGATGCCGTTGGTGGAGTCGAGGTCTTTGATGTAGAAGGCGCCGTTGCGGAAGATGACGGCGGCGTGCTTGCGGGAGATGTTGCCGTCCCGGATGGTGAGGTCGGTCATGTTGGAGCCGCGTCCGATGATGAACTTGTCTTTATCGACGCGGTAGCGCTGGTTGTTGAAGATGAGCCAGAGGGGAGGCATGTCGCCGCCGGCGGCGTGTGGGGGCTCGGGCGCGGCCATGGGGGGCGGCGCGGCCATGCGGGGCGGGGCGGGCGGGGGGGCGTTGGGTTTCACGCCGCGGGGGAGGGGGGGCGGCGGCGGCGTGGGTGCGCCGTAGGGGCGCTGTATGGCCTGGGGCTGGAGGGTGTTGCGCACGGCGGGCATGCGCTCGAAGGTGCCCTGGTTGTTGGGGTTGGCCTGGGCGTAGGCGCCGGTGGGCGGGGCCATGGGGGGCGGCGGGGGCTGGGGCGCGCCGTAGGGGGGCTGGGGTGCGCCGTAGGGGGGTGCGGCGGCGGGGGGGGGCGGGGGTGCGGCGGCGTTCATGGGTGCGGCGTCGGCGCCGGTGAGGGAGTAGTTCCGGCTGCGGGCGTAGTGCCGCATGGACTCGTTGATGAGGTAGTCCATGGAGCAGCCGAGGTCGCGGGTCATGACCTCGAAGAGATCCCAGAGGTAGTCGCGGCAGTAGAAGCTGCGGAGTGTCTTGCGGTGTTGGTCCGTCATCTGGGCTCTCCAACGGTCCGGGGTGGCCGGGGCAGGTGGGTGGAGGGGGGAAGCGGGGCGAGGGGGGCGGTGTGGCGCCCGGGCTCGCCTCAAGATTTGATCGGGCACCATAGCACAGGGGTTGGAGGGGTGTCCACTTCGGCCCTGCGGGTATGCGCGCGGTGCATGGGGTGCGCCTGTGGGTGCATAACATGCTGCATGATGCATGGATCTATGCATAGAGTCCGGCCTGGGGGGATGCCCTGGGTCGGCGTCGTGCTTGTCGAGGCTCGGTGTCTTTTGGGTGACGGGGCGTTTTTGATGTTGACACGCGGGGTCACGCATACTATGCACCCTCCCCGCGCTGCGGGCAGCATGCCGCAGCGCGGCATCCAAGGAGTCTTAGGTGCTATGCACGTGGTCGCATACAACCTCGACGGACCTGCCATGAACCGACAGCGGCGGCTCGCGCTGCTCAAGCGCATGGTGGCGCAGGGGACCTTCCGCACCCAGACCGAGCTGGTGGACGCCCTCCGCAAGATCGGCCAGGTGGTCACCCAGTCCAGCGTCTCGCGGGACATCCACGCCCTCGGGCTGGAGAAGGTGGACGGCGTCTACGTCGTCCCGGGCCTCGGCGCAGGACCGCAGCCCGTCGCCGGGGTGCCCTGGTCCTACATCCAGGCCGCCCAGCCTGCGGGCCCGCACCTCCTCGTCCTCCGCACGGCGGCCGCCACGGCGCAGCAGGTCGCTGCCGCCCTGGACACCAGCGGGTGGGAGGGGGTGGTGGGGACCATCGCAGGCGACGACACGGTCTTTGTGGCGACCCTCGGCGGCGACGCCGGGGACGCCGTCCGCAGGCGTCTGGAGGCGGCCGCGGGCCTCAACGAGCAGAGCGAGGCGGGCTGAGGCCCGCCGCAGACGATAAACGGTCAGGGAGAGCAGCAGCGATGAGCAAGAAGAAGGTGGTCTTGGCGTTCTCGGGTGGTTTGGACACGTCGTTCTGCCTCCTCTACCTCCAGGAGAAGTTCGGCTACGATGTGGTGACGGTGACGGTGGACACGGGGGGCTTCGACGCCGACACCCTGGCGGCCATCGACGCCCGCGCCCGCGAGCTGAACGCGGCGCAGCACATCACCTTCGACGCGACCCAGGCGGTCTTTGACGATCACATCGCCTACCTGATCCAGGGCAACGTCAAGCGCGGCCACGTCTACCCGCTCTGCGTCGGCGCCGAGCGCGTCGTGCAGGCCAAGGTGGTCGCGGCGGTGGCGCGCGAGGTGGGCGCCGAGGCCATCGCCCACGGCTCCACCGGGGCGGGCAACGACCAGATCCGCTTCGACGTGGCGCTCCGGGCGCTCTGCCCGGGGATGGAGATCATCGCCCCGGTGCGCGACGAGGGCTGGAGCCGCCAGGCCAGCGCGGCGTGGCTGGCCGAGCGCGGCCTGATCATCCCGCCCAAGACCACCGACTACTCGATCAACGAGGGCCTCTGGGGCGTCACCATCGGCGGTCGCGAGACCCACGACCCGTGGCAGGTCCCCGGCGAGGACGCCTGGGCGTGGACGGTGACGCCGAGCGAGGCGCCTGCGGCGGGGGCGGAGGTGGTGATCACCTTCGAGCGCGGCGTGCCGGTGGCGGTGGACGGCGAGCGGATGAGCGGCGTGGGCCTGGTGCGGGCGCTCAACGACCTGGGCGGCGCCCACGGGGTGGGGCGCGGCATCCACGTCGGGGACACGATCCTGGGCATCAAGGGGCGCATCGCCTTCGAGGCCCCGGCGGCGGCGATCCTCATCGACGCCCACCGCGAGCTGGAGAAGCTGGTGCTGACGCGGTGGCAGCAGCACTGGAAGGATCAGCTCGCCAGCTTCTACGGGATGCTGCTCCACGAGGCCCAGTACTTTGATCCGGTCATGCGGGATCTGGAGGCCTTCATGACCTCCTCCCAGGAGGCGGTGAGCGGCGAGGTGCGCGTGAAGGTGTGCCAGGGGACGCTTCAGGTGACGGGGGTGCGCTCGGGCTACTCGATGATGTCGGCGCTGGCGGGGACCTACGGCGAGCGCAACACCATGTGGACCGGCGAGGAGGCCAAGGGCTTCTGCACGATCTTCGGCACCCAGAGCATCCTCGCCATGAAGGCGCGCATGAACGGCGACGGCAGCGCCCAGGCGGTCGAGAGCCCCCTGAGCCAGCGCGTCTCCGCAGCCGTCAAGGCGTCTGCCGTATGAAGCGCGTCCATATCGATAAGATCTCCAGCGCCGTCCGGCGCCTCAACATCGCCACCGAGGCCCTCCTGGGCGAGCAGGTCGTGGCGAAGCCCGGCTACGTCGTCGCCGTCCGGGCGCTGGATCGCAAGACCGTCTACAACGAGGTCGAGAACATCCACGGCCGCGCCGTCAAGATCTACGAGGGCGACGTCATCGCGGGCGTCCTCGGAGAGCGGCGCGCCCTGCACGGCCACGCGGGCTTCGTCCCCGAGGTCATCACCCCCGGCGACATCCTCCACATGCTCAACCTCGGCGGCGTGGTCGGCAAGTGCCGCTCCTCCCACCACGGGGTCGGGGAGCCGCTGCGGGTGGAGGTGCTGGGATCGGTCCTCGCCTTCCCCGTGATCAACTCCCGGCAGGGCGTCCCCGCCCACCTGGGCATGAACGCCCTGCCCGAGGTGGAGCGCCTGGGGGCCATGCCCCCCATCGTCTTCGTCTCCGGCACCTGCATGAACGCAGGCAAGACCCAGGCTGCGGTCGAGATCGTCCGCACCCTGGTCCGCGCCGGGCGCAGCGTCGCCGTCGCCAAGCTCGCCGGCGTCGCCGCCGCCAAGGACACCCTCTCCATGCTGGACTGCGGCGCGACGCGCTCGCTCACCTTCGTGGACGCGGGCCTGCCCTCGACCCTGGACCACACGGCGGCGCCTGCGGCGCTCGCCGTCCTCGGCGCCCTGGCCGAGCCCGGCCCCGGCGCCCCCGACGTCATCGTCGCGGAGCTGGGCGACGGCCTCCTGGGCGAGTACGGCGTCCTCCCCATCTTGACCCACCCCGAGATCCGGGGCCTCAAGACGGTCCACGTCTGCTGCGCGTCCGACCCGGTGGGCGCCTACGGCGCCGCCGCCGTCTTCCGCGAGCACCTCAGCCGCCTGCCGGACGTGTTCAGCGGACCCGTCACCGACAACGCCGTCGGCGTGGACGCCATCCGGCGCCTGCTGGAGCTGCCCGCGCTCAACGCGCGCAAGGACGCCGCCGCCTTCGGCGCGGCGGTCATGGAGGCCCTGGGGCGCGTGGCCTGACGCCGCCCGCCGGGGGGGAGCCTCCCCCCCGGCCCCCCTTCTTCTTCTCGGGTGCTTGACGCGGAGGCTGCGATGCGAGCTGCGGTGGTCGGAGCGAGCGGTTATGTAGGCGGGGAGCTGATCCGGCTCCTCATCAACCATCCCAGGATCGAGCTGGCGCGGGTCATCGCCCGCGGCGACGCCCTCGGCCCCGTCACGGCCCTCTGGCCCCACCTGCGCGGCCTCACCGACCTCGTCGTCGAGGCCGCCGAGGTGGTGGACGTCGCCCAGGACGTGGACGTCATCTTCCTGGCCCTCCCCCACGGCGTCACCCAGGACGTGGTCGGCTCGCTCTTCGAGGCCGACGGCACCCCCAGGACCCCGGCCCGCATCATCGACCTCTCCGGCGACTTCCGCTTGAGAGACGCCACCTTGTACCCGCGCTGGTATCAGGTCGAGCACCGCTTCCCCCACCTCCTGGGCCGCTTCGTCTACGGCCTCTCGGAGTGGGCGCGGGAGGAGCTGGCGGGCGCGCGCTACGTCGCCTGCCCCGGCTGCTTCGCCACCGCCATCGAGCTGGCCCTCGCCCCCCTGGCCGCTGCCCAGGCCCTCCCCGCCGACGTCACCGTCGTCGCCGCCACCGGCTCCACCGGCTCCGGCAAAAAACCCGTCGCCGGGACCCACCACCCCGCCCGCGCCACCAACTACAAGCTCTACAAGGTCCTCGACCACCAGCACACCCCCGAGATCCACGCCCTCCTCGGCGGGCTCGGCCAGGCACCCCGCCTGGACTTCATCCCCGCCTCCGCCCCCATGACCCACGGCATCTTCGCCACCGCCATGCTCCGCTGCGACGACCCCGACGCCCTCGCCCAGCGCGTCCTCGACGCCTACCAGCACGCACCCTTCGTCCGCGTCCAGGAGGGCTCCCCCGAGCTGAACCACGTCGTCGGCTCCAACTTCGCTGACCTCGGCCTCATGACCGCACCCGGCGCCCTCGTCATCGCCGCCGCCATCGACAACACCCTCAAGGGCGCCGCCGGACAGGCCGTCCAGAACCTCAACCTCATGCTCGGCTTCGATGAGCGCGACGGCCTCCGCCTCGCACCATCGCTCCCCTGAACCACCCCTCACCCCGAAGCGCACGCCCATGCAACGCTACATCTCCGGCCTGGAGGGCGGCCCTGAGGCCCTCAACGACCTCCTGCGCCTCGCCGCTGCCATCAAGGCCGACCCCGAGGCCACCTACCGCCGAAAGCCCCTCGCCGGGAAGATCATGGGCTCCATCTTCCTCAACCCCTCCCTCCGCACCCGCGCCTCCATGGAGGCCGCCATGGTCCGCCTCGGCGGGCACATGATCTCCCTCGCACCCGGCGGCGGCTCCTGGGGCATCGAGTTCGAGACCGGCGCCGTCATGGACGGCAACCAGGCCGAGCACATCATCGAGGCCGCACGCGTCCTCTCCGGCTATGTGGACCTCCTCGGCATGCGCTCCTTCGCCGGGATGCAGGACTTCCACCTCGACATGCAGGACCGCGCCATCCAGGCCCTCGCGGACTACGCCACCGTCCCCGTCCTCTCCCTGGAGTCCGCCGTCTACCACCCCTGCCAGGCCCTCGCCGACGCCCTCACCCTCCACGAGCTCTTCCAGGGCGCACCCCAGGGCCGACGCTTCGCCCTCGTCTGGGCCACACACCCCCGCATGTGCGGCGTCGCCGTCCCCCACTCCGCCCTCCTCACCGCCGCCCGCCTCGGCATGGAGGTCGTCGTCGCACACCCCGAGGGCTACGACCTCCACGCCCCCGTCGTCGAAGCGGCCCGCGCCCTCGCGCACGCCGCAGGCGGCGACGTCTCCTTCACCGACTCCATGGAGCAGGCCTGCCGAGGCGCACACGTCGTCTACGCCAAGGCCTGGGGCTCACCCCTCGACTACGGACAGGGCGACGCCGGACCCGCGCGCAACCGCGCACACGCCGCCTGGACCCTCGGCGCCCACCACATGGAGCAGGGCGACGACGCCCGCTTCATGCACTGCCTCCCCGTCCGGCGCAACGTCGTCGTCACCGATCAGGTCATCGACAGCCCCGCCTCCGCCGTCATCCAGCAGGCCCACAACCGCATGTGGGCCCAGATGGCCCTCGCGATCCAGATGGTTGACGCCGCGCGCTGACCGCGCTATCCACCCCCTCCGCTCGACCCACCTGACACAAGGAGCCCCCCATGGATCGCGTCGCCAACCTCAAGCAAGCCCTCCCCTACATCCAGCAGCACCGCGGCAAGACCTTCGTCATCAAGCTCGGCGGCCGCGTCCTCGCAGACCGCGCCGCCATCCGCTCCCTCTCCGAGGACATCACCCTCCTCCACAACGTCGGCATCCACGTCGTCGTCGTCCACGGCGGCGGACCCCAGATGGAGGACCTCGCCGCCCGCCTCAACGTCAAGCAGGAGGTCATCGCCGGGCGACGCGTCACCGACGCCGAGACCCTGGAGCTGGCCAAGATGGTCTTCCGCGGCAAGCTCAACAGCGACCTCATCTCCGCCCTCCGCGAGTGCGGCACCCTCGCCGTCGGACTCTCCGGCGGCGACGGCGCCCTCGTCGAGGCCACCCGACGACCCGTCGTCCAGGTCCAGGCCGACGACGGCACCACCCGCGCCGTGGACTTCGGGCACGTCGGGGACATCGTCAAGATCGACCCCACCGTCCTCCGCACCCTCAGCCAGGCCGGCTTCGTCTCCGTCGTCTGCTCCCTCGCCTCCACCTCCACCGGCGGCGTCCTCAACGTCAACGCCGACACCATGGCCGAGCAGATCGCCATCGCCCTCAAGGCCGACAAGCTCTTCCTCCTCACCGACAAGCAGGGCCTCTTCGGCGACCTCGCCGACCCCTCCACCCTCATCTCCTGGTGCGACGCCCAGGACCTGGAGCAGCTCCTCGCCTCCGGCGCCATCGCCGCAGGCATGAAGCCCAAGATCCGCGCCACCCTCAACGCCCTCGCGGCGGGCGTCAACAAGGTCCACATCGTCTCCGCCTTCATGCCCGCTGCCCTCCTCCTGGAGGTCTTCACCAACGAAGGCTGCGGCACCCTCGTCGTCCGCTCCAAGGAAGAGGTCCAGCTCGGATGACACGCCCCCTCGACCCCGTCGCCCTCCTCACCGATCTCGTCGCCACCCCCAGCGTCAGCCGCAGCGAAGGACCTGCCGCCGACCTCCTGGACGCCTGGCTCCGCGATCACGGCCTCCAGACCGAGCGCCTCGACGACCTCAACGTCGTCGTGCGCCTCCGAGGCGCGGCGCCGGGGCCGACCCTCCTCCTCAACTCCCACCTCGACACCGTCCCCGCCAAGGACGGGTGGGACACCGACCCCTGGACCCCCACCCTCCGCGACGGACGCCTCATCGGCCTCGGCTCTGGCGACGCCAAGGCCTCCGTCGCCGCCATGGCCTGCGCCGTCGTCGAGCTGGCCCGCCAGGGCCTCCCCGCCGGGCAGCTCATCTTCGCCGCCTCCGTCATGGAGGAGGTCGGCGGCGGCGGCCTGGAGTTCATCAAGGACCGCCTCGGCCCCCTCGACGCCGCCCTCGTCGGGGAGCCCACCTCCCTCCAGGGCGCCATCGCCCAGGGCGGCCTCCTCATCATCGAGGGCTGCGCCCACGGACGCACCGCCCACGCCGCCCGCGCCCACGAGGGCGTCAACGCCCTCCCCATCGCCGCCCGCGACATCCTCACCATCACCGACCTCCCCCTGGAGCGCCAGCACCCCTTCCTCGGCACCTCCACCGCCAACGTCACCGTCGCCCGCGCCGGGGATCGGCACAACGTCATCCCCGACCGCGCCGAGTTCACCGTGGACGTCCGCTACACCTCCGCCTACGCCCCCGAGGAGCTCTTCGACCTCCTCGACCAGGCCACCCGCTCCGAGCTGCGCGTCCGCTCCAAGCGCCTCATGCCCGTCGAGACCTCCCCCGACGCCGCCATCGTCCAGGCCCTCCTCGCCGTCGCCCCCGGCACCGGCCTCTTCGGCTCGCCCACCATGAGCGACTGGGTCCACCTCCGCGGCGTCCCCACCGTCAAGATCGGCCCCGGCGACTCCGAGCGCTCCCACACCCCCAACGAGTCCGTCGCCCTCAGCGACGTCACCCGCGCCCACGCCCTCTACCGCGACGTCGCCCGTCGCTTCCTCGCCCCTGGAGCCGCCCCGTGAAGACCCTCTGGAGCAAGGGCCTCGACCTCGACGCCTCCGTCGCCGCCTTCACCGTGGGCGACGACCGCGAGGTGGACGCCCACTTCGCCACCGCCGACGTCCTCGGCTCCCTCGCCCATGTCGAGACGCTCCGCGCCGCCGGCATCCTCGACGCCCACGACGCCGATCTCCTCCAGGGCGCCCTCCGCGCCCTCTGGCCCGACGCTGTCTCGGGCGATCTCCGCCCCGCCCCCGAGGACGAGGACATCCACTCCGCCCTGGAGCGCGTCCTCACCGACCGCCTCGGCACCCCCGCCCGCCGCGTCCACACCGCGCGCTCACGCAACGACCAGATCGCCGTGGACGTCGCCCTCTACCTCCGCGACGCCGCCCTCCAGGGCGCCGCCGAGGCCCAGGACGCCGCTGAGGCCCTGGCGACCTTCGCCCGCGCCTTCGCCCACCTCCCCCTCCCCGGCATGACCCACCTCCAGCCCGCCATGCCCTCCTCCTTCGGGCTCTGGGCCCTGGGCTACGCCAGCCTCCTCCTCGACGACGCCCGCGCCTTCCAGGCCGCCTTCGACGCCGCCAACGCCTGCCCCCTCGGCTCCGCCGCGGGCTACGGCGTCCCCGAGCGCCTCGTCCCCCTCGACCGCGCCCTCACCGCCCGCCTCCTGGCCTTCGACCGCCCCGTCGAGCCCGTCACCGCCGTCCAGGCCGGGCGCGGGAAGGTGGAGGCCGCCGCGCTCTTCGCCTTCACCCAGGCCGCCTCCACCTGCGCGCGCCTGGCCGCCGATGTCGTCCTCTACGTCAACCCCCTCTTCGGGTGGCTGCGCCTGCCGGACGCCTTCACCACCGGCTCCTCCATCATGCCCCAGAAGAAGAACCCCGACGTGATGGAGCTGGTCCGCGGCCACGCCCACGGCGTCCGCGCCGCCCTCGTCGAGGTCCTCTCCCTCCCCGCCTCCCTCCCCGGCGGCTACCACCGCGACTTCCAGCTCCTCAAGGCGCCCACCCTGCGCGGCATCGCCGCCGGGCGCGCCGTCCTCCAGATCGTCGCCCACGTCGCCCAGCGCATGGAGCCCAACCCCCAGGCCGCCCAGGACGACTGCACCCCCGAGCTCTACGCCACCCACCGCGCCCTGGAGCTGGTCACCGCAGGCGCCCCCTTCCGCGACGCCTACCGCCAGGTCGCCGCCGAGGTCCTGGAGGGCACCCTCCCCCCCGGCACCTCCGAGGATCTCCCCCCCATCCAGGCCGCGTTCGCGGACTTTGACCGCCGCGCCGCCGACCTCCGCCGCTGGACCGAGGCCAAGCGCGCCTCCCTCGACGCCGCCCAGGCCCACCTCCTCGGGAGCACCGCCCCATGAACCCCCACGCCCGCCCCGACGCCGCACCCCCCACCCCTGAGCAGCCCCTGGCCCTCTGGGACCGCCCCCGCGCCGCCCTCGTCCTCGCGGACGGGCGCGCCTTCGAGGGCTTCGCCCTCGGCGCCCGCGGCGAGACCTTCGGGGAGGTCGTCTTCAACACCGCCATGACCGGCTACCAGGAGGTGCTGACCGACCCGTCGTACCGCCACCAGCTCGTCACCATGACCTACCCCCACATGGGCAACTACGGCATCCAGCCCGCCGAAGGCGAGTCCGGGCGACCCCAGGTCGCCGGCTTCATCACCCGCAAGGCCACCCGACGCCCCGCCCACGCCCAGGCCGCCCTCTCCCTCCACGACTACCTCGCCAGGCACGGCGTCGTCGGCGTCGAGGGCATCGACACCCGCGCCCTCGTCCGCCACATCCGCGACCTCGGCGCCCAGGCCGCCGTCATCGCCTCCAGCCCCGACGGCGCCCCTTTCGCCCCCGAGGCCCTCACCGCCCTCGCCGCCCGCGCCGCCGCCTGGGGGCAGGGCGCGGACTGGTCCCTGGGCCTCCGCGCGGGCGCCGGGCGCCCCTTCGTCCTCCAGGCCCGCGAGTTCGAGGGCAACCGCGGCGAGGCGCCGACGGTGGTCGCGTACGACTTCGGCGTGAAGGAGGGCATCCTGCATCAGCTCACCCTCCTGGGCTGCCGCATCGTCGTCGTCCCCCCCTCCTTCCCCGCCGAGGCCGTCCTCAAGATGCAGCCTGACGGCGTCTTCCTCTCCAACGGCCCTGGCGACCCGGCGGCGCTCCCGCAGGTCGTCCAGACCGTCCGCGCGCTCCTGGGCCACCAGCCCGTCTTCGGCATCTGCCTGGGGCACCAGCTCCTCGGGCTGGCGCTGGGGGCGCAGGTCGAGAAGATGCGCTTCGGGCACCGGGGCGCCAACCACCCCGTCCTCGACCGCGACGCCGACATCGTGGAGATCACCAGCCAGAACCACGGCTACACCCTCGTGGGGGACACCCTCCCCGAGCACGCCCGCGTCACCCACATCAACCTCAACGACAACACCGTGGAGGGCATCGCCTCGGACACCCTGGGCGCCTTCTCCGTCCAGTACCACCCCGAGGCCTGCCCCGGTCCCCACGACGCTCACCGCCACTTCCTCCGCTTCCGCGACGCCGTGGAGCGACACCGCACCCAGCGCGCCTCCAGCGCGATCCTCTGAGGGCCTGCCTGCTATGCCACGTCGCAACGACCTCCGCTCCATCTGCGTCCTCGGCGCCGGCCCCATCGTCATCGGCCAGGCCTGCGAGTTCGACTACTCCGGCACCCAGGCGTGCAAGGCCCTCCGCGGCGAGGGCTACCGGGTCATCCTGATCAACTCCAATCCGGCGACGATCATGACCGACCCCGACACCGCCGACGCCATCTACATCGACCCCCTCACCCCCGAGGTCGTCACCCGCATCCTCGAGATCGAGCGGCCCGACGCCCTCCTCCCCACCCTCGGCGGGCAGACCGCCCTCAACCTCGCCTTGGCCCTCCACGACAGCGGCGTGCTGGAGCGCCTCCAGATCGAGATGCTCGGCGCCAAGCCCGCCGCCATCCGCGTGGCCGAGGACCGCGAGGCCTTCCGCGAGCTGATGCTCCGCCTCGGCCTCGACGTGGCCGCCTCCGGCGTCGCCCGGTCGCTGGATCAGGCCCGCACTCTGGCCGGGCAGGTCGGCATCCCCTGCGTCCTCCGCCCCTCCTTCACCCTCGGCGGCGTCGGCGGCGGCATCGTCGAGCGCCCCGAGGACTTCGAGCCCATGGTCCGCTGGGCCCTCGACCTCTCCCCCGTCCACGAGGTCCTCATCGAGGAGTCCCTCGCGGGCTGGAAGGAGTACGAGATGGAGGTCATGCGCGACCAGAAGGACCGCGCCGTCATCGTCTGCTCCATCGAGAACCTCGACCCCATGGGCGTCCACACCGGCGACAGCATCACCGTCGCCCCCGCCCAGACCCTCACCGACCGCGAGTACCAGCGGATGCGCGACGCCTCCATCGCCATCATCCGCGCGGTCGGCGTCGAGACCGGCGGCTCCAACATCCAGTTCGCCATCGACCCCGTGAGCGGGCGCATGGTCGTCATCGAGATGAACCCCCGCGTCTCCCGCTCCTCCGCCCTCGCCTCCAAGGCCACCGGCTTCCCCATCGCCAAGCTCGCCGCGCTCCTCTCGGTGGGCTACACCCTGGACGAGCTGCCCAACGACATCACCCGCAAGACCAGGGCGTCGTTCGAGCCTGCCCTGGACTATGTGGTCACCAAGATCCCCCGCTTCGCCTTCGAGAAGTTCCCCGGCACCGACGACACCCTCACCACCCAGATGAAGTCCGTCGGGGAGGTCATGGCCATCGGCCGCACCTTCGGGGAGTCGCTCCTCAAGGCGCTGCGCTGCCTGGAGTCCAGCGCCCGCGACCTCCAGCGCTCGCGCCACGGCCAGGCCCTCTCCGACGACGACCTCACCGCCAGCATCCGCCGCCCCCACCCCCAGCGCCTCTACCTGCTGGCGGAGGCCCTCTGGCGCGGCTGGTCCACCGCCCGCATCCACGCCGCCTCCCGCGTCAACCCCTGGTTCCTCGACGAGATGGCCGAGCTGGTCGCCCTCATGCGCGACCTGCCCCACCGCGACCTCGACCGCGACACCCTCCGCCTCGCCAAGCAGGCCGGGCTGGCGGACACCACCATCGCCGCCCTCACCCAGCGCAGCGAGGACGACATCCGCGCCCTCCGCCACAGCTTCGACCTCCGCCCCGTCTACAAGCGCGTAGACACCTGCGCCGCCGAGTTCGAGGCCTCCACCCCCTCCCTCTACTCCACCTGGGAGGACGAGGACGAGGCCGAGCCCGACACCCGCCCCCGCGTCATCATCCTCGGCTCCGGCCCCAACCGCATCGGCCAGGGCCTCGAGTTCGACTACTCCTGCGTCAAGGCCGCCCGCGCCATCCGCGGCGCCGGTCAGGTCGCCATCATGATCAACTGCAACCCCGAGACGGTCTCCACCGACCACGACACCTCCGACCGCCTCTACTTCGAGCCCATCGATCTGGAGTCGGTCCTGGAGATCACCCACCTGGAGGCCCCCCAGGGCCTCATCGTCCACTTCGGCGGGCAGACCCCCCTGCGCCTGGCCGCCGACCTCCGCCGCCTCGGCGCCCCCCTCCTCGGCACCCCCGTCGAGGCCATCGAGGCCGCCGAGGACCGCGAGGCCTTCGCCGCCTTCGCCCAGCGCCTCGGCCTCCAGCTCCCCGGCTACGGCACCGCCCGCACCCGCCAGGAGGCCCACGCCATCGCCCAGCGCCTCGGCTGGCCCCTCCTGGTCCGCCCCTCCCACGTCCTGGGCGGGCGCGCCATGCAGATCCTGCATGACGCCCAGGGCCTCGACGCCTACCTCGATCTGGCCTTCTACCCCGGCTCGGACGAGCCGATGGACCCCCGCTCCATGCCCCTCCTCCTCGACCGCTTCCTCCAGAACGCCGTCGAGGTGGACGTGGACGCCCTCTGCGACGGCTCCCGCGTCGTCATCGGCGGCGTGCTGGAGCAGGTCGAGCGCGCCGGGGTCCACTCCGGGGACTCCGCCTGCCTCCTCCCGCCCCACACCCTCTCCGACGCCCTCCAGCAGCGCCTCCGCGACACCACCCGCGAGATCGCCCTCCAGCTCGGCGTCGTCGGCCTCCTCAACGTCCAGTACGCGGTCCTCCCCGACGCCCCCGACCCCCTCTTCGTCATCGAGGTCAACCCCCGCGCCTCCCGCACGGTGCCCTTCATCTCCAAGGCCACCGGCACCTGCATGACCACCCTGGCGACCCACGTCATGCTCGGGGAGCACCTCTCCACCCTCGGCCAGACCGACGATCTGATCCCCCGAGGCATCTTCTGCAAAGAGGTCGTCCTCCCCCTCTCCCGCTTCCCCAACGCCTCCCCCCTCCTCGGCCCCGAGATGCGCTCCACAGGCGAGGTCATGGCGCAGGGCGCCACCCCCGCCCAGGCCTTCGCCCGCGCCCAGCTCGCCGCCTCCAACGCCCCCCGGCCTGCCGGGCCGATCCTCCTCGACGTCCTGCCTTCCGATCTCCCCCTCCCCCCGCTGCCCCCCGACGCCCGCCTCGTCGCCCCCGCGCCCCAGCACCTCGCCTTGACCGCCCGCCTCGGGCGCGCCGTCGAGCCCTGGAGCCCCGACGAGGACCCGGCCTTCGCCCTCCTCCTCCGCCCCCACGGCGCCACCCTCTCCCGCGAAGACCACCAGCGCTTCCGCCACCTCCAGGCCCACCACACCGCCTGGTTCACCTCCGCCGAGGCCGCCGCCCTCTGGCTTGAGGAGGGCCTGGGGGCGTGGGAGCCGCGACGGATCGGGTGATGGCTTCGGCTGCCGCGGCAACCCCCCCGGCTCCGTAACGTCCTGCTCCGCTTCGCTTCACAGGACGAACGGTGCCGGTCCCCCCCGTGACGGCAACCCCCCCGGCTCCGTAACGTCCTGCTCCGCTTCGCTTCACAGGACGAACGGAGCCGGTCCCCCCCGTGACGGGGGGACACCGACCTCGCTCGCTGCGCTCGCTCGCCATCCCCTCGCTCGCTGCGCTCGCTCGCCACCCGACCTCGCTCGCTCGCCAGCGACCCGTCGGTGTCCCCCCGTCAC
>CAUJGC010000188.1 GCA_963169075.1 Myxococcota bacterium | reverse complement strand
GACGCGCCCGACGTGCTGGACCATCCAGACGGGGCTCTTGACCTCGCGGCGGAGGCAGAGGGCGCGCAGCTCGGGGAGGTTGATGCCCTCTTTGAGGAGTGCGACGTGGACCAGGGCGTCGAGCTGGCCTGTGATGAGGCGCCGGGTGGCTTCCTCGACCTGGGCGCGGCCCTGGCCCGAGTGGACGGCCTCGGCGCGCACGCCTTCGTGCTGCTGGAGGCGGGCGGCGAAGGCCTCGGCGTCTTCGATGCTGTGGGCGTCTACGACCAGCGGCGCCCAGCCGTCCTCGATGGCCTCGCGGATCATCTCGGCGCAGGCGTCGTCCAGCGGCACCTCCCTCCCCCTCCAGGAGCGCACCACGAAGGGGACGATGACGCCGTCGCGCCGGGCGTCTTCGGCGTCGTAGGTGTAGAGCAGCTCCCCGAAGAGCGAGAGCGCCTCGGAGGCGCGGGCGCGGAAGGGCGTCGCGGTGAGCCCAAGGCGCGGCACGTCCTCCCCGAGAGCCTCCGCGGCGTCGAGGAGGGTCTGGCACTCGGAGCCGTGGGCCTCATCGACGATCCAGGCGCCCGCGCGGAGGCCTGCGTCCTCCAGGGCCTCCGCCAGCGAGGGCAGCGAGGGGTTGCACGTCACGGTGATGCGCCCGAGGCGTCGCTCTCCTGCGAACCACCGCCCCACCGCCCGCTCCTCGCCCAGCCGCGCCGCCACCGTGCTGGCGAGCTGCTCGACGAGGGCCTGGGTGGGCGTCGAGATGAGGAGGACCGCGCCGGGGGCAGGCTCAAGGCACGCGCACACCTCCGCGATGAGCGCGCTCTTCCCCGAGCCGGTGGCGGCGTGGATGAGCCCGCCGCGCCCCGAGGCGAGGGCCTCCAGCGCGAGCGGCAGCGCCTCCACCTGCCAGCGACGCGGCGGGTGAAGGGCGCCCCGCCAGCGCCGATGGGGTGGGGCCACGACCAGGCGAGATGCCCCCTTCATGGGCACGCCTCCCAGACCTGGAAGACCACCTCGGCCTCGTCGGTGGGGTGGGCCGAGACGCTCCAGCGCAGCGACGGGGCGTAAGCGCTGCTCGGGAGCGGGGCGGGGATGCCCGTGAGCTGCGCGGCGACGCGGCGGATGCCCTGGGTGGGCACCTCAACGCTGATGCCTTCGGCTCCGACTGCGGTGGGGCCGCTCAGGCGCGCCCAGCGCCCGCCGTCCCAGCCCCAGAGCGTCAGCGTGCAGGGCGCCTTCGTCACGGTGACGCGCAGGTGGTCGAGGTCGTGGATGGCGATGCCGTCGGTGGCCGTCGTGGGGGCAGCCTGGTCAGCACCCACGTCCTCGGGGGTGTGGCGGGGCGCCAGGCGCACCCAGAGGTGCCGGGGCAGCAGCGGCAGCCGCGCCAGCTCGTGGGCGCCCTCGGCGCCGGGGGTGATGAGGCGACGCGCGGTCGAGGTGGTGGAGCGGTCGCTCGACACCTCCACCGGCAGCGGGAGCGTGGAGGAGGCGATGAGGACGTGGCACGCCTCCTCGGTGTCCACCAGGCTGGAGAGACGCACGGGGTCGGCGTCTGCGCGGAGGGTATAGGTGAGGATGCGGGAGCGCATGACGTCTCACCCCCTCACGAGGTGCTGGCCCAGCACCTCGGCAGCCGCCGTGCGGATGGACGACTCCACCGCGCCCCTGAACATCTTGGCCAACCCCGAGAGCTCCAGCTCCAGGGTGATGAAGCCGAGGACGTCGCCCGCGACCTGGGCCTCCAGGGTGCCGTTCGGCACCCTGGGGCCGCTGAAGCGGTAGCGCAGGCCGCTGGAGCCTCGCTGGATCGTCGTCAGGTGCTCCAGGATGCGCGGGTCACGGGTGAGGTCTTCGAGGCGCGCCTTGAGGTCCTCGGCGCTCCGGATGTCGTGGATGAACGAGAGTTCCATAGTCCTGTCCTGTCAGGTGTCAGCGCGCGTGCGCTGGCGCGGGTTGCGTGAAGAGCACCGACGCCGGGGCGGGCGCAGGCGCGGGCAGGGTGTAGCCCTGGGTCTCGCGCTGGAGCTGCGCGACGTGCTGGCGCAGCGCTTCGAGCTGCGCCGCCTTGGCCTTGAGGTCGCGCAGCTCCTCGGCGTTGGCCTCCAGGTGGCGGAGCTGGGCCTGGAGGCGCGCCGTCTCCTCAGCCTCGGCTCCCCTGGCGCGGTACTCGATGGCGATCTGCGCCAGCGACCCGCCCACCAGCGCCACGAGGCGCTGGAGCCAGTCGATGCCCTCCCCGGAGAGGACGTGCAGGAGCAGGCGCTCGCCTGCCCCGACGGTGCCCGGCGGGAGCTGCGCGGCAGCGCTGGTCGGTGTGCGCGGCGCCAGGGCCGTGGTCTGGGTCGGCGCCTGGGCGGTCTGGGGTGCCTCGGAGGCATGGGGGGCCTCGGAGGCCTGGGGGGCCTCGGGCGTCTCCTCCTCCAGCTCAAACCCCCTCGACCCGTAGTAGACGCCGCCCACCCGCCGCATCTCGACGTGGACGCGGTGTGAGGCGGCGCCTGCCTGGCGCAGCCAGTACTCCAGATCCTCCAGCGTCGCGCCCTCCAGGGGCACCTGGACCTCCAGCGCGACCTCAGCGCCGCGCTCGCCGCGCCGGAGGAGGAGGCGGCGCGGCTTGTAGTGCTTGGCCTCCAGCTCCTCGTCGCTCAGCTCCGCGTAGACCTCGCGGAGGTCTTCCCAGAGGGGGTCTTCGCTGAGGATGGCCTCCTCCAGGTCTTGGAGAGGGTAGGCGCGCCGCCCCCGCAGCTCCTGCGCCACCCTCCTCGCCGCGTCGCTTGTGTCTTCTGTCATGCTCGGCCCCTGTGCGTTGTCCCAAAACGACCGCTTTGTCCGATTGTGTAAGCCAGGCTCTTGTTTTTTACAGCGGGTTGATGCTTGCTTGCGAGTCTGTTTCAACCCCCTTCCCGCCGAGCTTGTCCCATTGTGTAAGCCTGTTGCGATCACGTTGCAAGGCTTTGCAAGGCTTTTTTATTCGTTCGACACCCTTGCAGGGCTCTTTTCAGCGCCTTATTCTCTGCCTGCTAACCGCTCGATGCCGTTGCAGTCGGCCTCAAGCGGTCAAAGCGGTCGTTTTGAGTCAAAGCGGTCAAAGCGGTCGTTTTGAGCCAACCCAAATACAACCAGAACGCATGATCTGTCGCGCTCTGTTTTGAATAGACTCCCTCTATCGAGGCGCGCCCATGTCCACCACCCACCCGCACACCTCCCCGCAGCCCGACAACGACCCCTGGGCGCGCCCTCCAGGCGCGTGGGGCATGGGGCCGGAGGACAGCGAGCTGGCCCTGGGGGGCATCCTGCGCCCCGACCTGCTCGTGTGGGTGTTCCCTCGGAGCTACGGCCCCGGCGGCGCGGCTGCCCCGTGGCAGCAGCACGGCAACGCCGCGGAGCGCCTGGTCTTTGACCGCGCCCACGTCATCCTCGACAACCCCTCCCGCACCCGCACGACCGCCGAGGCGTGGGCGCTGCTCCAGCACGAGCTTCCCCGGCGGGAGCTGGCGGGGGCGCGCAACCGGCTCACGCTGGAGCGCCGGGAACTGGAGTACGCCCGGCGCCTGCTGGGGGTCGAGGCGCCGACCGGCGCCCTGGGCCACCGCAAGCGCACCTGGCGCACCTTCAAAGAGGCCGCGGGCTCCGACGCGGCGCACATGCAGATCGACGCGGGGCAGCCCTACGCCGACGTGCGTGGGCGATTTTTGCGCCGCGTGGATATCGACACGGGCGGCGCAGCGGGCTTTGACCGCGAGAGGAAGGAGCTGGAGTACGCCCGCGCCCTCGTCGCCGCCTACGCCACGGCGGGGCGCCGCGACATCAGCGGGCGCATCGAGGCGCCCGTCCTCCCAGGCCGCGCCGGGCGTCCCGACCTGAAGGAGAAGCAAGGGCAGACCCTCCGCTACACCTTCCCCGCCTCCGAGCCGCCCCCCGCCTCCGAGCCGCCCAGCGCCAGCCTCGACTTCGCGCGGCGCTTCGCGCGCTTCCGGGATCGCTTGGCGGGGGTGCCGGGGTCGGCACCCCCGCCCTCGACCTCCGACCCCGCGCCGCCCGCGGCCTCCGACCCCGCGCCGCCCTCGACCTCCGACCCCGCGTTCCTGGCGATGCTGGTCGAACTGGAGCGGCAGGCCTCCGCGCCTGAGGCGCTCCCCCTCACCGAACTAACGGCGGCACATGCACGCGCTAACGCGCTCGGCAGGGAGCGCCGCCTCACCAAGGACGACCGAGTGCGCGCCCAGGTGGTGGAGGACCACCTCTACGTGGAGATAGTGCGCCGCGCCACTGCCGCTCAGCCGAGCATGGAGCCCGAAGGCACGCCCCCCGCCCTCCCTCCCGACGACGCGACGGCGCACTCCCTCCGCGAGCTGCTCGCGGAGGGTGAGGCGCACGGCCTCAGCCCCGAGGATCTGCGCGACCTCATCGCAGACCAGCTCGGCCAGGAGTCACCTGGCCTCTTCCGGCGCCTCTGGGACTGGATCGCGGACCTCTTCGGTGACGACGACGCGGGGAGCGGACCCGCCGCGCCCAGCGCGCCCAGCACCTCGACACCTCCTGCCTCCGCAACCCCTGCGCAGCCTGCTGACCCGGACTCCGCAGGCGCGGGTCCGGACGAGGAGGCTGGCAACTTCCTCGACCGCACCCAGAGCCGCGCCCTCACCGCGCTCAAGATCGTAGCGGTGGGCGCGGGGATCATCATCCTCGGCTGGCTCCTCGCCGCCGCCTACGCGGTCCCCAAGGTGGTCGCCGCCGTGGCCCCCGCCGCAGCCGACGTTGCCCGCACCGGCGCCCAGGCGGGCGTCGCCCTCCAGGGCGTCGCCATCCAGAACGCAGACAAGCTGGTGCCGCTCCTCGCGGGCGGCCCCGCTGGCGCCGCCGCCGCTGTGGTGTAAGGAGCCGTCATGTTGACCCCCTCCTTCCTCAACGACCTCCGCCACGACGCCCGGCAGGCCTCCCGGCTGTCGGAGCGGCGCCTCAAGGCGGCGCTCCGCGACCTGGACGAGGCCCTGAAGGGCGACCTCGACGGCGCGTCACACCAGACGCTCTTGATGCTCCGCAAGGTGTTCGCGCAGGAGCTGCGCAACCGCATGGGCGCAGGGCCTGCCGACTGGGACGACGACTGGGGCACCCAGGAGGACAACGCAGCCCGCGACGCCGCCCAGAAAGCGGCCCAGACCTCGGCAAAGAACAGCACCTCGGCGCCGGGGAAGGCGGGAGGTGGCAAGTCGTCCACCCCCGCCAAGAGCAGCCCGCCCGCCTCCTCCACACCGCCCCCGGCTGAGCCGCCCCCAGCCGAAGAGGACAGCAGCAGCCAGATGGGCACGGTCCTCTTCGCGGGTGCTATGGGGACGCTGCTGGTCCTCGGCATCGAGGGCACCCGCCGCGCCCACAAGGCGCAGCAGCAGCGCAAGCAGCAGGGAGGCATGTGATGGGCATCCTCACCTTCATCCAGAGCACCCTCAGCGGGACCGGCGCCAAGTCCGGCGCCGCCACCGCCGACGATGAGGCAGCCGACGCCCTGGAGGCAGGCCAGGCCGAAGACGAGGGGGGCGTCCTGGAGCAAGCCCAGGACTTCCTCAGCGACGCCTGGGACGTGGTCAACCCGCTGAACGTGGGCCGACGCGCAGGCGAGCTGCTGCGCAGCGAGGTCGAGGGCGCGGGCGCCCTGCTCGGGATGGGCCTGAGCACCACCCAAGAGGTGGCCAAGGCAGGCCAGGAGCTGGGCAAGGCAGGCCAGGAGGGCGGCAAAGCCGCCCAGGAGTGGGGCAAGGCAGGTCAGGAGTGGGGCAAGGGCAGCCAGCAGGCGGCCCAGGCCGCCTCCGCCTGGTCGGACTCGACCGTCCAGATCGCCCTCATCGCTGCCGCCGCCCTGGTCCTCGTGATGTGGCTGCGCCAACCCCCCGCCGGAGGCCTGTGATGTTCAGCCATCTCCTGCCCCGCTTCGCCCAGGGCGCCGCCTGGGGGCTGCGCTATGCGCTCCAGGGCGCGCTCCTGCACGGCGCCGTCGTGGTCGTCCTGTGGCTGCTGGGCTACGGCCCCTCCCTCGGCGCTGCATTCCGCCTCGGAGGTATCTGATGTCCGCGATCAACCCCGACGTCACGCGCTGGGCGCACCTCATTGAGCAGGAGGCTCTCCGCGCCGGGCTCGACCCAAGGGAGATCACCTCCCTCGCGCTGGCGATCATCTCGAAGGAGTCCAGCGGACAGCCGGGCGCCCGCAACAAGGGCAGCAACGCCGTGGGGCTGGGGCAGCAGTTCGCCTGGTACAAGAAGGGCCATCCGCGGGCCGGGGAGCGCTACTTCGGCGCGGGGCCGAAGAAAGGGCCGTTTACGGCACCGTGGACATCCAAGGACGCCGAGTTCATGCCCGGCCTGCCCGTGACCTGGGACCCGCGCGACCAGATCCGGGCCATCATCCAGGGCCTCAACCACTACCTGAAGAGCGCCTCGCGGACGAACGGCGACCTCGACTCCGCCCAGCTGGCTTACGCCGCTGGCGGCGGGGGCCTCCGGGACTTCATCTCAGGCGACGACACGGGCCACGCGGCGCGCTTCGTCGCCAACTACGTCCCCGACCTCATCAAGCGTCACCAGGCCTACTCGGCCTGGTACGCGGGCTGGGCGAAGGCGGGGCGGCCCATCACGACGGCCACCGTCGCGAGCGGCGAGGGCACGCGCTTCACCGTCACCGTCGCCCGTCACGACGTGCCGCTGGGGGAGCCCCTGGACTCTCCCTTTGATGGAAATTTCAGCTGGAACGGTAAGAGCCGCAAGGCTGGCCCGGTTGGCCCCGACGGTGCTGACCCGGACGACCTGCCCCAGGGGGCTGCGACATCCTCCTCATCGTCGCGCACGACGGCGACCGTGGGCCTGGGTGTGGTCTTTGGCGTCCTCGTGGGCTACCTGCTCCTGCGCGCTACGGAGGCCTGATCATGGCGGAGTCCTCATCCACCGACATCGGCCTGGGGCCAGTCCTGGGCACGATGCCCGACCGGAAGCGCGGCATCAACGTCCCGCTCCGAACCTCAGCGGCCTTCGCGGCCACCTACGGGCGCGGCTACAAGGCACAAGGGGGTAGCGTCGTCCTCGCGAGCAAGTGGGGGACGCAGTTCTGGCACCAGCGAGCCGACGCCCTCCACCGGGGCGAGGACCTCTACTTCAAGCCGGGCGCCCCCATCTACGCACCCTTCACCGGCGTCGTGGAGGCCATGTACCCGGCGTCCGGGACGAAGGATTGGGGGGACATCATCGTCCTCAGATCGAAAGAAGACGGGCGCATCAAGAGCCGCATCGTCCACTTGCGCCGCTCCCACGACTTCGTGCGCGTGGGGCAGACGGTGAAGCGCGGCGAGCAGATCGGCACCAACTACACCTCGACGCGCGCGGACAACGTCTTCCCGCTGGGCGACCCCGCCCACATCCACCTTGAAGCCATCGTCTACGACACCCCAGGCGCCGGGAGCGCTGGCGACAAGGGCACCCACCAGCCCCTCTCCATCTTCGACGCCGAGGC
>CAUJGC010000187.1 GCA_963169075.1 Myxococcota bacterium | reverse complement strand
GCCGAATATCTCCCCCGGCACGCCTGTTGCTCAAAAAGTGCGGGTGGGGCCGGGGGGCTGCGCGCGGAGGTTGGAGGTGAGCGACAACACCAGATGGCGAGGAGCAGCGCGGCGGATCGTCGCCGCCCTGCTCATGGGGTGGGCGGCGTGGAGCTGCGCCCCCCCCGAGGGGGTCTGGTCCCCCGAAGGCCGCGTCGGGAGCATCGCCGCGGAGGGCGACGAGATCAGCCTCCAGGGGAGCGCCGCCGACGCCAGGGGCGGCGCGGTCCTCCTGGTGGGCCCTGCGGAGGTGCCGGTCTACGTCGCGAACCTGGACGGGTGGCCGCCCGAGCTCTTCGGCCAGACCGTCCGCCTCCAGGGCCGCCTGGAGCAGCTGCCCGACCGCTCCGGGACACGCGCCTGGTGGCTCCTCGACGCACGGGTCGTCGAGCACCTCACCGCACCCGCCGCCGTCCCCTTCGCCTTCGCCGAAGAGGGCTGGCCCGACCTCGCCGCCTGCCTGACCTCCACCCGCGCGGCCCTGGTCCGCGCCGACGAGCCCCCCGAGCGCTTCCGGGTCAACCTCCCCCTGGAGGTTGTAGACGACGAGGCCCGGATCGGCCTCTGGGGCGACGGACGCCCCGGACGCGACGCCCGCTGCGAGGTCAGCTCCGGCGAGTTCGGCGGCTTTCTCTTCTGGCAGTAGAGAGCAGCATGGGGTTCAGGATCACGACCCTGGCCGCCGGAGGCCCAGCACCCCAAGCGCGAGCCCAAGCAGCGCCACCAGCCCCCACGCCACCCCACCCGCCGACCCCGGCCTCCCCGACGCCGCGCAGGCCCACCCGTTGTTGGCGTCGCTGCCGCGCGGCGGCGGCGCCTCCCCCGCGTCGTCCGCCGCCACGTCCTCACCCACGTCCTCACCCACGTCCGCCGCCGCGACGTCCTCCTCACCCACATCCCCCCCCGCATCCTCTCCCACGTCCTCAGGCGGCGCGCCCGCGTCGGGCTCCTCCGGAGGGGCTGGCGCGCCGATGTCTGCGACCGGGGCCCCTTCGACGGGGGGACACATGGGCCCGGGCTCGCAGGCGACCTGCACGGCGTGGGTGAAGTCGCCGGTGGTGACGCCGCCGTGGATGAGGGTCACCCCCGCAGGCAGCGTCACCTCCTGCCAGCTCCCCGGCGCCAGCGAGGCGTCCGGCCAGACCCGGATCAGGCGCGTCCAGGGGTTGTCCCAGCGGGTGTTGCGGCGCGTGAAGGGCACGGCGGCGCCGGTCGCCGCGTCCTCCCAGCGCGGCGCGGTCTCGCCGTAGCGGAGCCCCGCGCCGAAGATGAGCGTGACGCGGCTGTCCAGCGAGCCGGCCTCCCCGCTCCCCAGGCGGCGCGGCGCGTCCGGCCAGGCGTAGATCACCGGCGCCTCCGCCAGCGAGGCGCCGTGGAGGCGATCCCAGAGGGCCTGGAGGTAGCGCGCCGTGGGGAGGACCTCCGCCCGCAGGCTCCCCGGCAGGTCCGGGTTGAGGTAGTTGGCGCGGGTCCAGGGCATCCGGGGCGCGTACTGCTGCCCCAGCGTGGCCGCCGCCTCGGGCCGCCTCAGGTAGATCAGCTCCATCAGGTCGGCGCTGCGCTGGATCACGTCCGCGTCCACCCCCGCGTCCAGCGGCGCGTAGAGCTCCAGGAGCACGTCCATCGGGATCCAGGGCGTCGGCGCGAAGCGCAGCCAGCCGTCCAGCCCCAGGAAGCCGTCGATCCCCGGATCGGTGGCCTCCTGCCCCACCCCGTCGTGCAGCGACGCCTGATCGATGAAGAGCGAGTCAAAAAGCTCGTCCTGGAGGCCGTGGGACGCGCACCCCATCAGAAAGGCCACCCGCAGCCGCGACTCCTGGGAGGTCCAGGGCGGCGGGTCGTGGACCTGCATCCAGGCCACGAAGTCCTCGATGAAGGGCTCCCAGTGCGTGTGCTCGCCGTAGGCCCGCGCGGGCGCCTCCAGCGATCCGCCCTGCGGCCAGTAGCCCGAGTCCGCGAACGCGGCCCCGTAGAGGGCCGCGTTCATCACCTCGGGGTCCGCGAAGAAGTCCCGCACCTCGCCTTCGGGCAGGTTCTCGATGGCCCAGCCGGTGACGTGGATGTGGCCCCAGATGCCGTGGGCCTCCGCAGGCGCGCCCCAGAGCGCGAAGAGCAGCAGCGCAGGCGCCGCCAGGAGCCGGGAGCGAGCAGACATGGAGCCTCCGACGTCAAGATGTGCCCCCTGAATATAACGCGACACGTCATGAAATATCATGACACATCAGAACAGCATGCCATGACACACCATGACACGCTGTAGACATGGCACAGCTGCCGCGGGCGCTCAACCGTCACCGACGAGGACCACACGGCAGAGGAGCGCCGCAGCGCCCGGATCGTCCACATCGGCCACCGCCAGGAATGAGGCAGGCCCCTCCGGCGCCAGCCCCTCCAGCTTGAGGAGGCACGGCGCGCCCGACGCCATGAGCAGCGGCGCCCAGCTCGCCTCGTCGCCGTCGAGCCAGCCCAGCCTCCCCCCCTGCACCTCCCCATCGTCGTAGGCGTTGGGAGAGTCCTCCGCAGCAGCCAGGAAGGCGATCCGCCCATCGGGGAGCGACGCCGCGTCGGTGAACCCGTAGGGCGTCCCCGCAGCGGAGCACCCCAGGTCCACGCGCAGGACGCGCCGCAGCTCCGGCGGCGGGCCGGAGCCCTCCAGCCAGGCCAGGAGCCCGGCGGCCTCCAGCGCCCCGACGGCGTTGCTCGCCTCCAGCCCGGGGCGCCCGGCGCCGTTGCCGCGCTGGAAGAGGAGCAGCTCCGCGCCGAGCAGCGCCGCCCCCTCCAGGTTCAGCTCGGCGCCTGCGAAGACCTCCACGCTGCGGAGCGACGCGTAGAGCGCGGAGGCGAGGCGCAGCTGGGGTGCCTCTCCCTCGCGGAGCGTCACCAGGACCTCCCGCGCAGGGGTCGAGCCTGATCCCAACGCCAGGAAGCACGGCCCCTGCGGCGTCGGCAACACCTCGCAGGCCTCCAGATCCAGCTTGTGCTGCTTGTTCCCCTCCGCGCTGCTGAAGGTCCGGCGCCCGTCAGGGCCCGCCGGCAGCGCGAGCCCCTCCACCGCGCCGTCGTCGCGGCGATAGGCGAGGAAGGAGGCGTCGTCCTGCACGATCAACCACCCCGCACCCCAGCGGCGCAGCCCCGACGCCGCGCGGACATGAGGCGGACGATCCAGCGCAGGCTCCGCCCCTGCGCTGTAGCGCAGGGGCCCCAGCGCTGTCACCTCGGCCCGCACCCCGGGCGCTTGGCGCGCCTGGATCCACCGCGTCGTGATCACTGCGCGACCTCGCCTGGATAATCCTCCAGATCCAGATACTTGACCACCTTGATCAGCGTGTTCGCCGTGTGATGCGTCACGTCGATCCGGAGCGTGCTGTCGGTGCCCGAGAAGGGGAAGGCCCCCTCCACCAGCTCCGGGCGCTTCGCGCCCCGGGTCCGCCCCGTCCGGAGCTGGATGCTCTGGAGGTAGTAGACCGCCAGGAGCGTGCTCTCGGTGTAGCGCGCCAGGCGCTCCTCGTCCCCCGAGAGCTGCGCCAGGCGCACCGCGTCGATCACCCCCTCCAGCCGGAGGGCCGTGCGCCAGGTGCCCTTGTTGCCGGACTCCGGCATGATGTAGCTCCCCACCCACGCCCGCTCGTCCGTGTTGTCCGCCGTGTACTGATGCGCCACGATGTAGTCGGTCAGCCCGAAGACCAGCTCCGTGATCCACGGGCTCGGGCGCACGCTGTAGAGGTCCGTCAGCGGCTCGTTGATCCAGAGCGTGAGGATGTACCCCTCCTCCTCCTCGCCTTGGACCTCCGGGTGGTCGTAGATGTAGCGCCCGGCGCGCTCCAGCGCGTCCAGGTAGCGCACATCCCCCAGGTAGACGTAGAGCCGCCAGAGCGCCTGCATCGCCTGCCCCCACTGGAGCGGCACGCTCTCGGTGAAGCGGCCGTCCTCCGCCACCCGCGCCAGCAGGTACTCCCCGCTGGCCCGGATCAGGTCATCCCGGCTCGTGTCCCCGGTGTAGGCCGCGTGCTCGGTCAGGCTCAGGAGCACCAGCCCCGTCCCCCCGATGTCCAGCAGCTTCATCCCCCCCGCGCCGTCCGATGTCATCTGCGCCGTCAGCCAGCGCAGCGCCCACTCCGTCGAGATCGAGAACTCCACCCGCCCCGTCAGCGTCGCCAGCCACGCCTGGGTGTAGGTCGTCCCCGCCTGGCGGTAGACCGAGTTGTCGTCGGCCCAGGCGTCCTCCTTGAAGTTGTACTGGTAGCCGAAGCTCCCGTCCGCCTGCTGCACCCGGATGAGGTAGTACCCCCCGAGCGCCGCCGCGTAGAAGATCCCCTCCTCCCCCGTGTCGCTCCCCTCCAGCGCCAGCGGCGCCGTCAGCGCGTCGGCGTCCGCCAGCGTCGTCCCCTCCGGCAGCGCCGCGCGCGGCGCCGAGGTGTCGTCGTAGACCGCTGGCGTCGGCGGCGGCAGCACGAAGGGCGCCGCCTCCTCCTCCTCGCCGCAGCCCGCCAGCGCGAGGAGCATCATGGACGCAAAGATCACGATAAGACGCATGGATTTCATCTCCATATCACCACCCCCGTGTAGCCGACCACGGCCTCTTCGTCGCTGTTGATCGAGGCGCTGGTGTCCCGCGCCACCTCCTCCACGTCCGCCGGGGTCGCCCCCAGCGCCTCCACCGTCGCCATCATCACCGCCGTCGGGACCTCGCCGCAGATCGACGTGCTCTCGGCGGTGACGTAGGCGTGGAGGCCCTCCACGTCCAGGGCCTCGATGTAGCCCAGGAGGTCGTCGTGCTGGCGCTCGGCGTCGGCCAGCGGCTCGTAGTGGATGAGGTCGGTGGTCGCCGCGATGAGGACGCGCTGACCGTCCGCCTCCAGCTCCCGGATCACGTCGGCCAGCGCCGCGCCCAGCGCCCGCGTCCGCTCGGGGGAGAAGCCCTTGAAGTCGTTGCGGCTGTTGTCATGGAACGCGATCACCACCAGGCGCAGCGCCGGGTTCAGCCGCGCCAGGAAGGGCATCTGAAGCTCCGGCGGGTGGTTGTCGAAGGCCGCGCGGTCTGGCTTCAGCTCCGGGAAGGCCGCCATCAGCGACGCCGCAGCCTCCTGCTCGGTGTAGAGCGCGTAGCCCGGCACCAGCCACGGCCCCTCGGTCCAGATCGCCAGCGCCTCCCCGGCCAGGTCGTGATCCGAGGCGAGCACGATCGCCACATCCGGCGCCTCCACCCGCGCGTAGGCCGCCGCCTGCACGTGCCCCGAGTACTTCAGCGACGCGTGCGGCACCAGCACCGCCCGCGCAGGCGCAGGCGTCGCCCCCACGTCCGCCAGCAGGCCGTCCACCTTCGCGTCCAGCGCCGCCTTGGTCCCCGGATACCACGCCGTCCCTGCCCGCGCCGCCTGGCGCGCCGTCGGGTCGTCGGCCCCCGGCTGCTCCGCAGGCTCCCCGTCGGGCTGCTCCCCACCTGCCGGAGCAGCCGACGACGCCTCGTCATCGCCGCAACCCGCCGCCAGCAGCGTCACCGCCGCCAGCGCACACCACCACCCACGCATCGCGCCTCCTCAGCTCAAGAGAAAAGGGGTCCAGGGGAGCTTCCCCTGGCCGCCGGAGGCGCCCACCCTATCACACCCTGCGCCGCCTCCCCAAACGCAGCCCCACGAGCCCCGCCAACACAAGCACGCCGCCCAGCCACCCCGGAGATCGCCCCCGCGCCGCCGCGCACCCCACCCCGCCAGCCGCCGCCGGAGGCGCCGATCCCGCCGACGCCGCAGGCGCCACCGCGCTCCCCGCCGGCGCCGCGCTCCCCGCCTCCGCCACGCTCCCCGCCTCCGCGACAGGCGCGACAGGCGCCGCTGCGCCGCGGCCACCCCCGCCGAGCAGGTCCCGCGTCCGCGTCTCGGCCTCCACCTTCAGCTCGGGCAGGTCGGTCCGGAGCAGGCTCGCCAGCTTCACCTCGTCGCGCGGGGCGTAGGCCAGCCCCCGGGCCGCCTGGGCGCGAGGCGAGGCCGTCTCCTGAGGCTCCTGGCTCTCCCCTTCTTTGACAGGCCGCGCCCCCCAGCGCCCCCGGGTGTAGCGGTCGCAGGCGATCTCCCCCTCCCAGGGGTGTCGGATGGCGTAGCGGGCCTGGAAGTTGTTGCGCTCGGCCTCCCTGGCGCCGCGCTCCAGGGTGCCGTGTTGGTAGACCTCGCGTCCGCCCTCCAGCGGCCCGGCGGCGCGGAAGACCAGATCCTCCCGCAGCGAGGCCGCGTCGTAGCGGGCGTGCAGCCGCGTGAGCACCAGCCCGCTGGTGTCGCGCCCCGGCATCACGTCCGCCCCCAGCGAGAGGAGGTCCGACGCCGTCAGGGTCGGCCCCGGACACGGGTCGCAGGTGGAGGCGTCCCAGGCGTACTCGGTCACCACCGCGCCCGGGGTCTTGCGCTGCACCTCGTCGAAGAGCGCCGCGTAGAAGCCCCCGAAGCTCCGCCGCGCCTCCGGCGCCACGTCGAGGTTGGTCGGGATCGTCGCGTTGGGGTAGTTGGCGACCTCGTAGCGCTGCCCCTTCGCGAAGATGTGCACCAGGAGATCCTGCGGCCCGTCGGCGTTCAAGAGCCCCAATCGAACCGGGAGATCAAATGTTTTTGTATCGTAATGAAATCGAAGCGGAGAGAGCTGCGCGCGCCCCTCGCGGAACTTGACCTTCTTCGCGTTGACCTTGGCGACGAAGAAGTACATGCCGCCCTCGACGTAGGGTCGGAGGACGGCCTCGGCGCCCTTGGGGATGTTGTACTTCGCTTCGCGGAGCCAGGCGTCGAGCGCCGTGGACTCTTTGGCGCTGAGGATGACGATCTCGTACTCTGCGACCTCGAACTGGGCCTCGATCTGGACCGCGCCCAGGGAGCCGAAGCCGGCGCCGCCGCCGCCGCGCCCGGTGCCGATGAGGCCGATGCCTCCGAAGCCGAAGGCGACCCCAGGGTCCCCGCTGCAGGGGTCCTGCTCCCAGTACTCGACGAGGCGGGGGGCGGCCATGCCGTCCACCTTGGCGAAGAGGTCGGGGGAGAGGGTCTTGACGTCCGCCTTCTTGAGGACGACGGGGACGGGGATGACCATGGCGAAGTCTTCGGGGGGGCCCTGGTAGTCGTTGCGCATCGCCAGGACGGTCCGCATCCCGTCGCGCATCATGACCGTCATCGTCGCCTTGCTGTAGAGGTCGCCGGTGGCCCCGGAGACGTAGAAGCCGCAGAAGGCCTCCGCGCTCCCCAGGCCGCCCAGCAGGACCGCCGCTGCTCCGAGCACCCCAAGCACCTGCCGCACCGTCCGGTTCATGACCACCTCCTGAGCAAGAGGCCCAGCGCGCCGCGCGCCTGGGCGTGGATCCAGCTCGGCGCGCTGAGGGCGCCGACATCAGCCTCTCCCCGACGCGGGGCGGGCGCGGTCTTGACAAGCGGGGTGCCCTGGAGGCGGAGCGGCGAGCCGGTCTCGGTCACCTCTCCGATGCCGTCGTGGTGGCGGCGGTGGACCAGGCCGCGCTGGGCGGCGCGCGGGTCCAGCAGCGCCGCGCGCCATGTGCGCCACGGCGTCAGCGCCACGGCCTCCCCCAGCGCTGCGGCGTCCAGGCGGGCGCGCCAGGTCGCCAGGGGGGCGGTCGCCAGGGCGGCCTCCAGCGCCGCGCCCAGGGCGGGGCCCCCCGAGGCGGCGCCGCAGGCCGCCAGGCCCTCGACCCGGTGGAGGTCGCGGAGCGTCGCAGGGGCGGCCTCCAGGAAGGCCCAGCCGTCGGCCAGGCGGTAGGCGCGGCGCCCGGGCCAGGCGCCCAGCGAGGAGGCGCCCCAGGGCTGGAGCGCCCCGTCGAAGAGGGTCGCGGCCTGCATCCAGGTCGCCGTGGCGGAGAGGCAGGCGCCCACCCGCTGCCCGCCCGCCAGGCCGCGGCGGCGGGCCCAGAGCGCCGCCTGGATCCCGAGCGCCCCCAGGAGCCCCGTCCCCAGGTCGTTGAAGGGCAGCGGGAAGAGCGACGGCCCCGCGTCGCCGCCCCACACCGCCTGGACGCCGCACGCCGCCTGCGCCGTCTGCTCCCAGCCCGGGCGCGGCGCCCACGGCCCCTCCTCGCCCCAGGCCGTCAGGTGGGCGTAGATCACCTCGGGGAGCCGGGCGCGCACGTCCGCCTCCCCGATCCCCAGCGCCTCGGCGGCGCCCGGGCGGAGGTTCTGGAGCACCACGTCCGGGCGCAGCTCCTCCACAAGCTCCCAGAAGCGCGCGCGCCCAGCTGAGGAGTTCAGGTTGATCGTCTCGGAGGATTTCCCGGTGTTGAAGGCGATGTGGAAGGCTTCGACCCAGGGGGCGTCGAAGCGGGGGTTCTCGACGCGGTGGACGGTAGCGCCCAGCTCCGCGAGGGTGCGTGCGGCGGTGGGTCCGGCGATGACCTGGGTGAGATCGAGGACGCGGAGGTTGTGGAGGGGGTGCGGCGGGGGCGCGGCGCGGCGGGCGGGTCGCGGCGCGGCGCGCCAGCGGCGGAGGACGTCCTGGCGGTCTGCGGGGGCGGCGGGGCGAGGGAGGGCGGGGGTGGCGGAGAGGGTGAGGGCGGCGCCGGGGGCGAGGCGCCCGTCCAGCTCGACGACCTGTCGGGAGGCGCGGGCGTGGGGGGAGTCGCGCCAGGTGGTGGGTGGGCGGACCTCGACGGCGCAGAGCCCGGCGTCGGAGAGGGCCTCCTCCCAGCGGGGGGCTTCGAGGCGGAGGAAGAGGGCGCGGAGGGCGCGGCGGAGGCGGAGCTGCTCCAGGCCGGAGCCGACGGAGGTGGGCTCGGCCAGGACGGCGGGGCTGAGGACGCGGCGGAGGCGGGCGGCCTCGGCGGGGGCGAGGGCGTCGGCGGCGTCGAGGAAGCGGGCGAGGTGGGCGCGGAGGCCGAGGTGGACGTAGATCCAGCCGCCGCGGGCGGCGCGCCAGGGGCCGATGAAGGGGGTGGCGGCCCAGGGGAGGGTAGCCCAGCGGCGCGGGGGGGAGAGGGTGAAGAGGGCGTTGAGTTCGAGGAGGGGGTAGGCGGCGTCGGCTTCGACGCAGCGCACCTCCTGGCCGAGGCCGCTCTCTTCTCGGGCGAGGAGGGCGGCGAGGACGCCGTTGAGGGCATAGAGGGCGGCGGTGAGGGGGAGGAGGCCGAGGTGGTGGACGGCGGGGCGGGCGCCGACGGGGGGAGCGTAGAGGCCCATCCAGGCCTCGGGGTGTCCGGGGCGTCCTGGGGCGGGGGGCTCGCCGGGGGCGAAGGGGGGGAGGTGGCAGAAGATCTGCCAGGGGGCGACGGCGCCCAGGGGGGCGCGGGGGCCGTCCCAGAGGAGGACGTCGGCGTGCGGGGCGAGGGTGGCCCAGAGGGCGTCGGGGTCGTCGTCGAGGCAGGTGCGGCCGCGGAGGAGGCACCCAACGCCTGGGTGCCGGACGACCTCGGCGCCCAGGTCTGCCAGGAGGGCGCCTGCGTAGGCGCCGGCCTGGCCGTGGGTCCCGTCGAGAACTCGAACTCCTTGCAGGGCGCTCAAGGTGGCTCCTCCTGGCGATTCAGCGCATGAAACATTTGCCCGCGCCGTCTGACGGCGCTAGCGTGGAGGTGTTGGGCTACCTTTGCCTACATCTCCAACCCAACCTGGAGGACTCTATCATGAAAGCGCCGCGTTACCTCCCCCTCCTGACGGGGGGGGTGGTCTTGTTCTTCGCGTCTCCGGCGGGGGCTGTCCCGCTGATCGGTGGCCTGGGTGGGCCTGCGGGCTATGGGGCTGTGGTGGGGCTGAGCGGCGATGACTCGCCGTCCTCCCAGCAGAGCATCGCCACCGCGTTCCCTTTGGGGATCAACTACTTCGGGACCAGCTACACCGACCTCTGGGTCAACATCAACGGGAACATCACCTTTGAAGGGGCGGTGTCGAGCTTCACCCCGACCCCCTTCCCTGTAGCGGCGCAGCCGATGATCGCGCCCTTCTGGGCCGACGTGGATCTGCGCGGCACCAGCGACGGCGTCAACAACCGGATCCACTTCGCGCAGGGGCCCGCGCGCGTCGTGGTGACGTGGCTCAACGTGGGCTATTTCGCGCGGCACGTCGACAAGCTCAACAGCTTCCAGATGATCCTGTCGGATCGCTCGGCGGACTTCGAGCCGGGTGACTTTGACGTGGAGTTCCGCTACGAGCGCTGCGAGTGGACCACCGGAGACGCCTCCGACGGGACGGGGGGGCTTGGGGGGACGCCGGCGCAGGTGGGCTTCGACGCGGGGGATGGGATCAACTTCTTCGCGACGGAGGAGTCGCGGACGGCAGACGTGATCAACGTCTGCACCCAGTCCAACGTCAACATCCCGGGCGTCTACCGCTTCTTTGTCCGCGGCGGGATGGTGAGCCTCTGCGGCAACGGCATCCAGGACGAGGGGGAGCTGTGCGACGACGGCAACCTCGACTACTTCGACGGGTGCAACAAGTACTGCCAGGTGGACACCGACATGGACGGGGTCGGTGACGAAGAGGACAACTGCCCCTTCGACCCGAACACCGATCAGGGCGACGGCGACGCCGACACGGTGGGCGACGTATGCGACGACGACCCGGGCGACGGCAACATCTGCCGTGACAGCGACATGGACTCCTGCGACGACTGCGCGCTGGAGGGCTTCCCCAACCCGCTGATGGACGGCGTGGACAACGACGGGGACGGGCGCTGCGACCTGGGGGATGACGACGACGACAACGACGGCCTCCCCGACAACGCCGACAACTGCCCGCTGATCGTCAACCCGGATCAAGCCAACAACGACGGCGACGCCCTGGGCGACGTCTGCGATCCCGACGACGACAACGACGGCGTGGCCGACGGGGCGGACAACTGCCCCCTCACCGCAAACGACTTGCAGGTGAACACCGACGGCGACAGCCAGGGCGACGCCTGCGACGACAACGACGACAACGACGCCCTCCCGGACACCGCCGACAACTGCCCCCTGGTCGCCAATGATGATCAGGCCGACAACGACGGCGACGACATCGGGGACGTCTGTGACCCGGACGACGACAACGACGGCGTGAGCGACGGCGCCGACAACTGCCCGCTGACCGCCAACAGCGCGCAGACCAACACCGACGGGGACGCCTTCGGTGACGCCTGCGATCCCGATGACGACAACGACGGACGCCTGGATACGGCGGACAACTGCCCGCTGAACGCCAACGCCGATCAGGCCAACAACGACGGCGACGCCCTCGGTGACGCCTGCGATCCGGACGACGACAACGACGGGGTCAACGACGTCGCCGACAACTGCCCGCTGCTCGCCAACACGGATCAGGCCAACAACGACGGCGACGCCTTCGGTGACGCCTGCGACCTGGACGACGACAACGACGGCGTGGCCGACGGGGCGGACAACTGCCCCTTCATCGCAAACGACTTGCAGTTAGACACCGACAGCGACGGCCAGGGCGACGCCTGCGACGACAACGACGACAACGACGCCCTCCCAGACGATGACGACAACTGCCCGCTGGTCGCCAACGACGACCAGGCCGACAACGACAGTGACGGCGAGGGCGACGTGTGCGACGCGGACGACGACAACGACGGCGTGAGCGATGACGCCGACAACTGCCCGCTGGTCGCAAACGACTTGCAGGTAAACACCGACGGCGACGGCCAGGGCGACGCCTGCGACGATGACGACGACGACGACGGCGTGAGCGATGACGACGACAGCTGCCCGCTGGTCGCCAACCCGGATCAGGCCAACAACGACGGCGACGCCTTTGGTGATGCCTGCGATGATGACGACGACAACGACGGCGACGCAGACGCAGACGACAACTGCCCGCTGATCGCCAACCCCACGCAGGCCGACACCGACGGCGACGGTCAGGGGAACGCCTGCGACGACGACGACGACGACGACGGCGTGAGCGATGACGACGACAACTGCCCGCTGACCGCCAACCCGGATCAGGCTGACGCCGACGCCGACGGCGCAGGCGACGCCTGCGATGTGGACACCGACGGGGACAGCTTCAACGACGACGAGGACAACTGCCCGCTGGTCGCCAACTTCGAGCAGGTGGACACCGACAACGACGGCGCAGGCGACGCCTGCGACGCGGACGACGACGAAGACGGCGTGGAGGACGACGCGGACAGCTGCCCGCTGGTCGCCAACCCCGACCAGGCCGATGAGGACGAGGACGGCGTGGGCGACGCCTGCGAGGGCGATCTGGACGGCGACGGCGTCGCGGACGATGACGACAACTGCGTGGATGTCCCCAACACCAACCAGGCCGACGCCGACGGCGACGGGCTGGGGGATCTCTGCGACATGGACGACGACGGCGACGGCATCGACGACGCCGACGACAACTGCTACCTGATCGCCAACCCCGACCAGGAGGACACCGACGCCGACGGCGTGGGCGACGTCTGCGAGGAGGACACCGACGGCGACGGCGTGAGCGACGACGACGACAACTGCCGGGTCGTCGCCAACGCGGACCAGCTGGACACCGACGAGGACGGCGAGGGCGACGCCTGCGACGTGGATGACGACGGCGACGGCGTCATCGATCCGGACGACAGCTGCTCCCTGGTCGCCTCGGATGACCAGACCGACACCGACGGCGACGGGTTCGGGGATGTCTGCGACGAGGACGACGACGGGGACGGCGTGGGCGATGACGCCGACCTCTGCCCGCTGGTCTTCGATCCGGATCAGCTGGACCTGGACGGCGACGGCGCAGGCGACGCCTGCGACGCGGACGACGACGAGGACGGCGTGGAGGACGACGCGGACAGCTGCCCGCTGGTCGCCAACCCCGACCAGGCCGATGAGGACGAGGACGGCGTGGGCGACGCCTGCGAGGGCGATCTGGACGGCGACGGCGTCGCGGACGACGCCGACAACTGCGCGGACGTCCCCAACCCCGACCAGGCGGATCTCGACGCGGACGGGCAGGGGGATCTCTGCGACGCGGACGACGACGGCGACGGCGTCGAGGACGCCGACGACAACTGCGCGCAGGTCGCCAACCCCGAGCAGGCCGATCTGGACGGCGACGGGCTGGGCGATGTCTGCGACGAGGACCCCGGCATGGATCGCGACGGCGACGGCGTGGTGGACGGCGAGGACAACTGCCGCGGGGTCGCCAACCCGGATCAGGCCGACAGCGACAACGACGGCGTCGGAGACGCCTGCGAGGAGGAGATCGAGGACGGCGACGGCGACGGCGTGGACGACGCTGACGACAACTGCCCCGACGTCGAGAACCCCGACCAGCGCGACACCGACGGTGACGGCATCGGAGACGCCTGCGACGAGCCCGGCGAGGACGAGGACGGGGATGGGGTCCGCGACGACGAGGACAACTGCCCCGACGTCGAGAACCCCGACCAGCGCGACACCGACGGTGACGGCGTGGGCGACGCCTGCCAGGCCTCCATCAACCCCGAGGCGACGGCCTACGGGATCGAGGGCAACGGGCTCTTCTGCAGCGCGGCGCGCCCGGCGGGTCGGTCGGCGCTCTGGCCGGTGCTGGTCCTCCTGAGCGCCGCCCTGGGGCTGGCGCTGCGGCGCCGCTGAGGCGCGCGCGACGCCTGGGGCTTCGGCCCCAGGCGTCGCGTCACGCGTCCCTGGGCCAGGTCACGCCGCGGACCTCGGCCTCGTCGAAGGAGCGCGCGTCGGCGCTGCCGCCGGCGCTCCAGAGGCGCTTCGCCTCCAGATCGAGCACCAGCGCCGCGCTCCCCCCCGAGGGCATAGCGACCCAGAGGAGGTAGAGCGAAGGCCGGACGGCTCGGGCCGTATACGCCCCCTCAAAAGATGCGCCGCCCATCACCGCCCCTGACGAGCGCCATGCGATGGCGCCCGCCTTGAACGACACCTCACCGGACACGTCCTCCCCATAGGAGTATACGAAGCTCAAGCCGTCCAGCAGCGCCTCGCCGCCTCGGTCGCGGCCCTGGACCACCACCTCCAGCGAGGCGCCGATCTCAGGCGGCGCCGGGAGGAGCTGGCGCCCAAGCTGCTGGACGCGCTGGGCCTCTTCGAAGCGCCCTGCGGTCTGGAGGCGCTCGACGCTCTGGGGGATGAGCGCGGCGAGGGCGGCTGAGGCGGGGTGCTCCGGGTCGGCCAGCTTCTCCCGCACGCGAGCCGCGTGCTCATGGCCGCTCCGCCAGAGGGGGTGATCCGGCGTGGCGAGGCTCTCCATGAAGAAGAGCGCGGCCTCGAAGCGCTCCGGCGGCGCGATCTCCAGCAGGCGGAGGAGGAGGCGGTCGTGCTGGCTGTGGTTGTAGCGGTAGCTGCTGCAATAGGAGCTGAGGCCCTGGAGCGCGGCGCGGCGGTAGGCCTCCTCGGGATCGCAGAGGGCCCGGGCGCAGGCGTCCACCAGATCGGGCTCGGAGGTGGAGGAGCCGCACGCCTCCATCAAGGCCGGGAGCGCGTCCTGGGGCATGCGGCGCTGGAGGATGGCGCTGCGCCGCTCGGGGGGCAGGCGCGAGATGACCGGGAGGGCGGAGGCGTCCAGCTCGGGGATGTCGCGGCGGGTGATCGCCTCGACGACCCAGGTGTGGCGACTCCAGCGCAGCTCGCTGCCCAGGGCGTTGACGAAGGCGCGCCGGGTGGCGGCGTCCTCGGAGGCCATGCGCTCGACGATGGCGGGGCGGAGCGCCGGATCGGCCTGCTTGGCTCGCAGGAGGGCCAGGACGATGCGGACCACCGCCCCGATCTGCTCCTGGCCTTTGGCGCGTCGGATGAGGTCCGCCAGCGCCGCGAGGAGGCCCGGCTTGATGATGCGGGCGTTGACTCGGGGCAGGCTGTAGCGCGCAGGCTCCGAGGCCCGGAAGGCGACGCTGGGGCGGGGGTCGCGCCAGGCGCGCTCGATGACCTCCAGCAAGAGGGCGCCCTCCGCGAGGCGCGTCTGCTCCATGAGGTGCCAGAGCAGGCGCGCGGCGGTGACGGCGCGGGCCTCTTCCTCGCTCTGGAGGGCGTCGTCGAGGCGCTGGATCGCCCGCGCGGCGTCGTCGGTGCCCAGGTGCCCCTTGAGCGCCTTGAGCTGGCGCCAGGCCCACGCCTGCTGGTCCTCCTGGGGGGAGGCCGCGGCGTCGATCAGGATCTCCAGCGCCTCGACGGATTTTTTACCGTAGTGTGCGACCGCGCTGTGGTGGTCGGCCTTGCGGCTCTCCAGGTTGCTCGTCATGGATGGCCTTCCGTGTAGGTTGATGTAGGCACGGCGTCCCTCCGCTCCGCGCGTGGGCCCAGCCTAAGCGAAGGTGCGGCGCAGCACAACCGCCCCTTCTTCGGCTCGCCTCCCGTCCGGGCAGGTGCTAGGATGGGTGAGGTGATCGAAGGCGTCTCCAAGGAGCCAAGTCATGACACAGCGCGCCAGATTGTATGGATGGTTGGGGCTGCTGGCCTGCCTGGGCGGGTGCAGCCTCTTCGCCGGGGAGGTGCCGCCGGTCCCCTCGGGGGTGGCCGCGCCAGGCGAGGGCGACGCAGGCGGCGGAGGGATCGACGACGCAGGCGCCGCCAACAACAGCGCGCTCCCCGGTGAGGACGCCGGCCTCGACGCGGCGAGCGGCGACGACGCAGCCCTGGCCGACGCGGCGGAGGAGGATCACGACGACGTGGGAGAGGACAGCGCGGCCCCGGCGACCTGCTGGCTGGACACCGACGGCGACGGCTTCGGTGGGAGCATCCGGGTGAGCTGCGATGACGCCCGCGCCGCAGCTCGGGAGGGGGACTGCGACGACGACGACGCGGCGATCCACCCCAACGCCCGCGAGAGCTGCGCGACGGCGCGCTCCGAGAGCTGCGGCGGCGTCACCTGCACCTTCCAGGGGAGCTACCCCCGCGATCAGGCGACGCTGACCTACCGCGGCGGCCACGACCGCCGCGCGGGGTGGAGCCTGGCGGCCTACGACATGAACGGCGACGGCCAGGACGAGCTGCTCATCGGCGCGCCAGGCAAGCACGCCCACAGCGACGGCGAGGCGTTTCTGGTGAGCCCGGGTCAGTCGGCGGACGCGGCGCGGGAGCTGAGCCATGATCGCCCCGGGCGGCTCTACTGCACGATCCACGACGGCAACCTGGGGAGCGTCGTCGCGCTGGGGCACATCGGCCGCTCGACGGCTCCCTTCGCCGTGGCCGGAGCGCCCGACGCGGACGGCTCCGGCTGGGGTGGGATGGTGGTGGCGGTGGACTCGTTCAGCGCGTCCAGCTCGGCGCAGGTCAACATGCTCGATGACGACTTCTGGCGTGGGCGCGGGGCGCATGAGGATGATCTCTTCGGCGCCAGCGTCGCGCTGGGCGACGCGCTGGACACCTCCGGGGACGAGCTGATCGTCGGCCACCCGCGCTACGACCACGACGCCGGGTCCTGGGGAGAGGCGCTGCTCTTCGAGGCGCTGCCGCCGGGCGCCCACACCTCCGGGAGCACCGCCGCCGGGCGCGGCGAGGCGATCGTGCGGCTCCGCGGCCCGAGCGCGGGGAGCGGCTTCGGCGCGGCGGTGGCCGCCGGGCCGCTGGGCGGGGCGCTGATCGGCGCGCCGCAGCGCGGCGCGGCCTATCTCTTCGCCGCGAACCTGCGCGGCGAGGCGAGCGCGGAGCAGGCGGTGGGGGTCTGGGAGAGCGCGCAGTCGGGGAGCCTGCTGGGGTATGCCGTGGCCGGGGCGTCGCGTCTCTTCGGAGCGGATCGCGCAGCGGCGGTGGTCCTGGGGGCGCCGGGCGCGAACAGCGGGGCGGGCTGCGTCTACGTGGCGCCGTCTCCAGAGTCCGGGCGCCTCACCGAGCCCGCCGAGGGGGCGCCTGTGCGCCTCTGCGGCGCGCCTGGCGAGGGGTTCGGCGCGGCGGTGGCGGTGGGCGACTTCAACGGCGACGGGGCGGACGACCTCGTGATCGGCGGCCTCGTCCCCGAGACCGACGGCGCGGACAGGGTGGGGGCCTGGCTCTTCTATGGTCCTTTCTTTCCAGGGGATTTGAGCAGCATAGCCGCAGACGCGACCTTCTTCATCCCGCTGGAAGACGAGCCCAACCGGCGCGTGGCCGTCCTGGCCGCCGACTTCAACGGCGACGGCCGGGACGACGTCGCGCTGGGGTTCGGCCACGTCGAAGCTCAAGACGGCGAGGTGCGGATCTACACCTCGCCGCCCTGATGCGTCAGGGGGCGGGGACCTCGACCTGGGCGGTGAAGCGGAGGGTGTGGCCCACCAGCTTGCCGCCCGGCGCGAAGCGGAGGTAGTGCTGGACGCCCTGGGGGTCGATGACCTCAAGGAGGGTGACGTCCATGTCGGGGCCCTTCTTGGTCTCCACCTCGTCGATGGTGCCGCCGGGGACGGTGGCCTCGACGGTGGCGCGCACGGAGTCCGCGAGGAGCTTGGGGTCCAGCTTGCGCTCGACGTAGTAGAGGGTGCCGTCCTCCTTGACGCTGACCTCCAGCTCGCGGCCGTCGGGGAGCTTGACCTCGACCTCGAAGACGCGGCCTACGCCGGCGTAGAGCTCGCTCTCGGCGGCGATCAGCTCGCCGCCGGGCGCCTCGGCCTCGACGGTCTTGCGGACGGCCTCGGGCATGAGCTTGAAGTCGCGGTGGTAGACGGCCTGCTTGATGGGGCGGCCCTCGGCGTCGAAGAAGAGCTTGATCTTGTGGGTGCCCTGGGCGGTCTGCGCCACCTGCACCAGCGCGGGGTCGAAGAGGGCCGGGGCGCCTTCGGCGGCGGGCTGCGGGGTCACCTCGGGGCACTCCATCGGGGCGGAGGTGCCGGTCGTCGCGCAGGCGGCGCCGAGGGTGAGGAGGAGGCCAGCAGGGAGGAGGATTCGACGCATCGCAACACCTTGAGACTTCAGGGGGAGAGGGATATGTGAGACCACCACAGACCGAGGAGCGCCTTAGCCCCTTTCACGGGTGTCGTCAAGGCTGGACGCGCCGCCGAGGCGCATTGTACCCTCCTGGGTGCTGATGTCGCGCGGCGCGCCGCGCTCCCTCCTGCCCCGAGTCACCATGCGGATCATCGATCGCTCCACCTGGCCCCGCCGAGATCACTTTGATATGTTCAAGACATATCAAGACCCATTCTTTGATATATCCGCCTGGATACGCGCGCCGCGCCTCAAGGAGCGCGCCCGCGCGCGGGGCGTCTCGCTCTTCGGGGTGGTGCTCCACGCTCTCAACGCCGGGGTCAACCAGGTCCCTGCGCTCCGCCTGCGGCTCCGCGAGGGCGGCGCGGTCGTCGTCGAGCACGAGGCGGTCCATCCCGCCTGGGCGGTGCTGGCGGAGGACGGCACGGTGCGCTTCGCGCGCGGCGTCTGGAGCCCCGAGCGCGCGCCCTTCCTGGCTGCGGTCGAGTCCGGCGCCGCCGAGGCCTGCGCTCAGGAGCGCCTGAGCGGCGCTCACGCCCGGGACGACGTCTTCTACGCCAGCTGCATGCCCTGGATGGACGTGCGCGCCGTGCGCGCCGAGCGCTCGGGGCGCCCCGAGGAGTCGGTCCCGCGCCTCTTCTGGGGTCGCGTCGAGCCCGAGGGCTTCACCCTCTCGATGACGGTCCACCACGGCCTGGTCGACGGGCTCCACCTGGGGCTGCTGACCCAGGCTGTCGAGGCCCATCTGGTGGCCTTCCTCGCGGAGGAGACACCATGAGGCGGCGCGTCTTGACGGCGCTCTTGCTGGGTTGGGCGGCGCTGGGCGCGGCCTCGGGCTGCGAGTGGCTCTACGACGATCTCGACTTTGACCAGGCGCCGGCGCTCCTCTTCCGGGCCGACGCGCTGACGCCGGCGCCGGAGCCCGCCGACCCCGTGGCGCTGCGGGTCATGGCCTGGAACGTCAAGTACGGCGCCGCGCGCCTCCCCTTCTGGTTCGACTGCTGGGGGGATCGGGTCGCGATGACCCGCGGCGAGGTCGATGGCAACCTCGGCGCGCTCAACGCCCTCTTGCGGGAGGTCGAGCCCGACGTGCTGCTGACCGAGGAGATCGAGGTCAACTCCCGCCGCTCGGCCTACGTCAACCAGGTGGAGGCGCTGCTCAACGGCACGACGCTCAACTACGCCGCCTACTTCCGGACCTGGGACAGCCGCTACATCCCGTCCGAGGGGCTGGGGCGTATGGATCTGGGGATGGCGATCCTCTCCCGCTACCCCATCCTGGAGGCCGTCGCGATCCGCCAGCCGGATCGCACCGATCAGGACCCGGTCACGGGCGCCTTCTACATCCACCGGGTGATCGGGCGCGCGGTCATCGCCCCGCGCCCCGACCTCCGCGTGGCCATCTACGTCGTCCACACCGAGGCCTACGATCAAGACGGCACCAAGCAGGCGCAGCTGCGCCAGATCAAGGAGGTGGTGGACGGGGAGGAGCTGCCGTTTGTGCTGGGCGGCGACTTCAACGAGCTGCCGCCCAGCGCGCTCCAGCTGGAGGGCTTCCCCGACGAGCGCACCGAGGCGGTGTGCAGCGAGGACTTCGTCCAGCCGCCCTACACCCCCGAGGCCATGCGGCCCTTCTTTGACGAGCTGGTGCCCTGGCTCCCCCTGGACGCCTTCGGGACCACAGCGGAGGCGCAGCGCCGCTACTTCACCCACTCCGTCCTCGGCCCCGACGAGGTGAACGAGGTCGGCCAGCCCGGCGATTGGAACCGCACGCTGGACTACCTCTTCGCCAGCCCCGGCACGGCCTGGACCCCAGGCGAGAGCGACGTCTTGCAGCGGGCCGGGCAGGTCTGGAGGGGCGCGCCCCTCCAGAGCGACCCGCTGCGGTTGAGCGATCACGCCCCGGTGATCGGCACCTGGGAGGTGACGCGATGAGCGCGGCGCATGATATATCAAGACACATCAAGACGTATATCTTGACATGTGCAGGCGTGTGTATCTTGACGTCGCTTGCCCCAGGCGGCGACGCCAGCGCCGAGCCGCTGGCGCCGCGCGGCCACGCCGCCGTCGCCCCCGAGGGCACCTGGGGCGTCGGCGTCTTCAACCCGCTCACCTGGGTGCCGCTGGAGGGGCTGGAGGTGCAGACCCACCCCCTGCTGACCTTCGCGGCGCCCAACGTCGCGGCGCGCTACGCGCTCCTCCGGGGAGCGCCGGTGGCGCTGACCGTGGAGGGCGGCCTGGCGCTGCCCTGGGCCGCCTTCGCCTTCGCGCCGCCGCTGGGGGTGCAGGGCTACCTGACGCCCTCCTGCAAGGTCGAGGCGGCGGAGCCCGCCCGCGGGGACTCCTGCCATGCCCCGGGGCCCACGCTGATCCCGCGCCTCGGGATCGCCGCCTCGTGGGGCGAGGAGCACCCGCTGACGCTGCGGCTGGACGGCGCGGTGGGTTGGGCGCTCTCCGGCGCGCGGCCGCTGCCGCTGGACACGCTGGCGCCGCTCGATCTGGCCTTCGCCCCGGTGGCGCACGCCTGGCGCGCCCACCTGGGCGTCCGCTACGACCGCGGCGTCCTCCCCTGGCTCCGGATCGCCGCCGAGGCCGATCTCTACCGGGTCGGTGAGGGCGTCCAGGGCGACACAGGCCGCGACCGCTGGACCTGGGCTGCGTGGATCGGCGCCGATCTCCAGACCTCCCAGCGCACCCGCCTCGCCTTGGGGCTGGCGTACTGGAACAGCGACCAGCGGCGCGTCGTCGAGGAGCAGGACAGCGACGGCTTCACCCGCCTCGTCCACGTCCGCTCCCACGATCTCCTCCCGACGGTGGATATGCTCTGGACGTGGTGAGGTTTCGGGATGCCTCCGGCGGCTGGGGTCGCGACCCCAGACCCCCTTCTACTCCACCTTGTGCTCGCTCCCGCCTTCGCGCCAGGTGACGGTGTAGAGGTCGTGGCGGCGATCCACCCAGGTGCGGACCGCGCCCTGACGATGCATCTTGCGGAGGCGGGCGAAGTCGAGGTCGCTGATGAGGAGCGTCTCGATGTTGTCGTTGGCCTCGGCGGCGATGCCGTCGCGTGGGAAGGGGATGTCGGAGGGGGTGAGGATGGCCGAGCGGGCGAAGTGGATCTCCGACCAGTCGGCGCCGGGGAGGCCGCCGCACATGCCGCTGAGGACGACGTAGATGTTGTTCTCGATGCAGCGGGCGTGCGCGCAGGTGCGGACGCGGGTGTGCCCCGAGGGGAGGTCGGTGTTGTAGGGGACGAAGAGGATGTTGGCGCCCTTGGCGCGTGCGATCCGGGCCAGCTCGGGGAACTCGACGTCGTAGCAGATCAAGATGGCGATCTTGCCGCAGTCGGTGTCGAAGACCTCCAGGGCCGGGCCGGGCGCGACGCCCCACCAGCGGGCCTCGGCGGGGGTGATGTGGAGCTTGTACTGCTTGTCCACCCGCCCGTCGCGGTGGAAGAGCCAGGCGATGTTGTAGAGGGTGCCGTCCTCCACAGCCAGGTGGGTCCCGCCGATGATGTTGAGGTTGTACTTGATCGCCAGATGGGAGAAGTGGGCCAGATAAGGCGAGGTGAATTGATCCAGCTCGCGAACCCGGAGGGCGGGGCGCCGGGGCTCGACCAGGGGGATGAGCTGGTTGGTGAGCAGCTCGGGGAAGAGGAGGAAGTCCGCGCGGCTGTCTGCCGCCAGATCCGCGTAGTAGGTGCACTGGCGCGCGAAGTCCTCGAACGAGTCCACAGGCCGCATCCGGTACTGCACCGCGGCGACCCGCGCGGAGGGGCGCACCGAGAGGTCCTCCGGGAGCCACTCGGCGTTGAGCCACTCCATGAGGACGGCGCACCCCCGGGACTCGACGTCGCTTGGGAGGTAGTCGCGGAGGACGCGGCGGATGGCGAAGCCCTGGGCGAGCTGGGGGGTCAGGGTCGGGTCCACCAGCTCCTTGCGGACGACGCTGCGGACGTAGTCCTCCGGGGTCTGCTCGGGGTGGTCGTGGAGGCCCGGGACGCGCCCCGCGATCAGCATCTTGCGGAGGTTGAGGCGCCGGATCAGCTCCTTGCGGTGCTCGTAGATGCGGTGCGCGAGGCGCAGGCCGCGATAGCTCGGATCGACTGCGATATCAATACCATAGAGCGAGTCGCCGTCGGGATCGTGGCTCTTGATCGTGCCGCCGTCGCTGACCTCCGCGAAGGTGTGGGCCTCCTTCCAGTCGTCTCCTGCCACGATGAGCGCCGAGGAGGTGGCGACGAGGCGCCCGTCCAGCTCGATCCCGAGCTGTCCCTCCGGGAAGCGCGCCAGCTGCTCCATGAAGCTGGGCTCGCGCCAGGGCTCGATCTCAGGGAAGCAGGCGCGCTGGATCGCGGCGACCGCTTCGTAGTCTTGCGAGGTGAGGGGACGGAGGATGAGGCGACCTTCGCGCTCGGGCTGCATAGAGGCTCCTGAGTGGGGGTGCAGCGCCCTGAGGACGCAGAGGTAGTCCAATGTAGGCACTTCAGGCGCAGAGTAAAGGAGCGTGACCTACGACGCAGAGAGCGCATATAAGGGGAGGAGCGGCCAGGCCGCTCCCACCCCGCAGGAGGCTCCATGATCGTCGATCAGGCGTTGAGCGTCACCGCCGACGCAACCACCCGCCGCGCCCGCTACGCCGCCGTCATCGCTGGCATCCAGGCGGCGCTGGAGGACGAGGACGACTGGGTGAGCGCGATGGCGACCGTGGCCTGCGAGCTGCACCACGCCTTCGACTACTACCACTGGACCGGCTTCTACCGGGCTGCCGCGCCGGAGGAGCTGCGGGTCGGCCCCTACCAGGGCGGACACGGGTGCCTGCGCATCCCCTTCTCCCGCGGGGTGTGCGGCGCCGCCGCCCGGACCCGCCAGACGCAGCGCGTCTTCGACGTCGAGACCTTCCCGGGGCACATCGCGTGCAGCAGCACGACCCGCGCCGAGATCGTGGTGCCGGTGATCTCCCCCGCGGGCAGCCTGCTCGGGGTGCTGGACGTGGACTCCGACGCGCTGGGGGCCTTCGAGGAGGCCGATCAGGAGGCGCTGGAGTCCCTCTGTGACTGGCTCGGCGCTCGCTACGGCGACGCCGCGCTGCGCTGAGGTGACGCGATGGTCCCACCCAAGCTGCCCCCGCAGGAAGCGGCGCGCCTGGAGCGCCTGCGCTCCTATGCCATCCTCGACACGCCGCCCGAGGAGGCCTTCGACGACCTGGTCCACCTGGCGGCCCACGTCGCGCAGACCCCGATCGCGCTCATCTCGCTGATCGACAGCGAGCGGCAGTGGTTCAAGGCGCGCTACGGGCTGGCTGCCCCGGAGACGCCGCGCTCGGTCTCGTTCTGCGCGCACGCCATCCTCCAGGAGGAGGCGCTGATCATCGAGGACACACACCTCGATGCGCGCTTCGTCGACAACCCGCTGGTGACGGCGAACCCGTGGATCCGCTTCTATGCGGGCTTCCAGCTCCGGAGCCCGGACGGCTACAAGCTGGGTACGCTCTGCGTGATCGATCGCCAGCCGCGGCGCCTGGACGCCGCGAGCCGGGAGGCGCTGCTGCGCCTGGCGCGGCAGGTGATCGCGCAGCTGGAGCTACGCCGCAACGCCCAGGAGCTGCGCGACGCCCAGGAGGACCGCGCCGCTCAGAGCGCCACCCGCCAGGCGGTCCTCGCCGCGCTGCCCGGGCTCTTCTTCCGGCTCTCGTCGTCGGGGGTCTTCCTGGAGTACCACGGGCGCGACAGCGACGACCTGCTGGTCCCGCCCGCCGTCTTCCTGGGGCGGAGCTTCAGCGAGATCCTGCCCGAGGACGTGGCGAAGCGCTTCCAGCAGGCCATCCGCCAGGCGCACCGCGAGCAGCAGGTGCAGATCCTGGGCTATGAGCTGGAGCTGCAAGGCGTCGTGCGGACCTATGAGGCCCGCGTCGCCCCCGCCCCCCAGGGCGAGACGATGGTGCTGATCCACGACGAGAGCCCCCGGGCCGAGGCCGAGCAGCGCCTCCGGGCGCTGAGCGAGCTCCAGAGCGCGATGGTCCGCATCCAGGAGGACTTCATCCTCAACGACGCCTCGCGCCAGGTCTTCAACCGTCTGCTGGACGCGATCCTCAAGCAGACCGAGAGCCGCTTCGGCTTTCTGGGCGAGACGCTGGAGGACGAGGCAGGCCAGCCCTACCTGCGGACCTTCGCGATCAGCGACATCGCCTGGGATCAAGCCTCCGCGGACTTCTACCGCGAGCACGTCGGCGCGGGGCTGGAGTTCCGCAGCCTGAAGACGCTCTTCGGGGAGGTGCTGACGACGCGGGTGGCGGTCATCTCCAACGACCCGGCGCGCGATCCGCGCAGCCGGGGCGTCCCCGAGGGGCACCCCCGGCTGACGGCGTTCCTGGGGCTGCCGCTCTTCCGGGGCAAGCGCATGGTGGGGATGATCGGGCTGGCGAACCGCCCCGGGGGCTACGACGCCAGCGCCCTCGCGCGCCTGGAGCCCTTCAAGGCGATGACGGCCAACCTCATCGAGGCGCACCGGGCCGTCACGGCCCGGCTGCGCTCCGAGCAGGCGCTCCAGGAGAGCGAGGCGCGCATCCGGGCCGTCGTGGACACGGCCACCGACGCGATCCTGACGCTGGACGAGACCGGGCGCATCGAGCGCGTCAACCCCGCCACCGCCCGCTCGCTGGGGTCCGACGCATCGGAGCTGGTGGGATCGCCCATCGGGCGCTTCGTCCCGGCGCTGGAGGGGCGCGCCTGGGCGCTGGGACGCGTGCGCGGCGAGGTGTGGGTGCGGCGCGCAGACGGCTCGGAGTTCCCGGCTGAGATCACCGAGAGCCCGCTGGGTCTGGGAGAGCGGACCCTGACCACCTGGATCATCCGCGACATCACCGAGCGTCTGAAGATCGCGCGGCTCCAGTCCGAGTTCATCTCGACGGTGAGCCACGAGCTGCGGACGCCGCTGACCTCGATCCGCGGCTCGCTGGGGCTCCTGGCGGGCGGGGTGCTGGGGGCGCTGCCGTCGGCAGCCCAGGAGATGATCGGGATCGCGCTGAACAACAGCGACCGCCTCGTCCGATTGATCAATGATATCCTGGACATGGAGAAGATCGAAGCGGGGCGCATGGACTTCAACATGGAGACGCTGGAGCTGGAGGATGTGCTCGTCCAGGCGCTGGAGGCGAACGCCGCCTACGCCAGCGCCCACGGCGTGCGCCTCCTCCTGGAGACGTCGACCCCCGGAGCGGTGTGGGCCGACGCGGATCGGCTGGCGCAGGTGCTCGCCAACCTCCTCTCCAACGCGGTCAAGTTCTCCCCGGAGGGGGGCGTCGTGACGGTGCGCCTGCGAAGCGACGGCGACGGGCTCCGGGTCGAGGTGGAGGACCAGGGCCCCGGCGTCCCGGAGGAGTTCCGGGAGCGCCTCTTTGAGCGCTTCTCCCAGGCTGACGCCTCCGACACGCGCTCCAAAGGCGGGACGGGGCTGGGGTTGAGCATCTCCCGGGCGCTGGTGGAGCACATGCAGGGGCAGATCGGCTACGCGCCAGCCCCGGGCGGGGGCTCGATCTTCTTCTTCACCCTCCCCGGACAGCGCCCGGGGCTGCTCCACGCGCCGATCGTGATGCTCTGCTCGACCTCTCCGGCGCTGGCTGGGGCGCTCGGTGAGGCGCTGCGCCACCTGTCCTGCCAGGCCTACCCTGTCTCCCGGACGGAGGAGGCCCGCGAGCTGCTGAGCGCGCGGCGCTGCGACCTGCTCCTCCTGGACCTGACCTCCGGCGAGGCGTGCCTGGCGCTGCTGGAGGAGCTGCGTCGGACGCCGCAGTGGGCGTCGATCCCGGTGATCGCCATCGCGGGGCAGCTCCTGGAGGAGGACACCCACCTGGGCGCGTTCTCGCTGGTGGACATCCTGGAGCTGCCGCTGAACGAGGATCGGCTGGTGCAGGCGGTCACGGCGGCCTTCCTGACCTCGCGCTCCCGCAGCCCCCGGGTGCTCCACGTCGAGGACGATCTGGACCTGGGTCGGATGATGCGGCGCCTGCTGCCGCCGTCCTGGGAGCTGATCCAGGCGGGGAGCCTCCAGGAGGCCTTCCGTCAGATGGAGCGCAGCACCTTCGAGCTGATCCTGCTGGATCTCAGCCTGCCCGACGGCGACGGGGAGCTGCTCCTGGACCGCGTCGGAGACACCCCCGTGGTCATCTTCTCCGCCAAGGACGCCTCCCCGGCGCTGGCGCGGCGTGTACACGCTGCGCTGGTCAAGACGCGGACCTCGGCAGAAGACCTGCGCGGGCTCCTGGTTCGCATCCTCCGCCGCAGCGAAGACCGCACCGCCCCCCTCTGACCTGGGAGAGAAGACATGCGCGTACTCCTTGTGGACGACGAACAGGACATCCGCCGGATCGGCCAGCTGAGCCTGGAGGGCGTCGGCGGCTGGCAGGCCAGCCTGGCCTCCTCGGGGCAGGAGGCCATCGAGGCCGCGCGGCAGCGCCGCCCCGACCTGATCCTGCTGGACATGATGATGCCCGGCATGGACGGCATGGCGACGCTGGCGCGCCTGCGCGCCGAGCCCGACCTCGCCTCCATCCCCGTCGTCTTCGTCACCGCCAAGGTCCAGCGCGCCGAAGTGGAGCGCTACCTTCAGGCCGGCGCGGTCGGGGTGATCCGCAAGCCCTTCGACCCGATGAACCTCCCTGGCGAGATCCGGACGATCCTCGCGAAGCTGGGGATCACGGCCTAGGCGCGCGGCGGAGCAGGCGCCGCGCGTATCTTCCGCGCGGCGAGGTGTGGTAGGGTGATCGGCTCGCGGCCCCGGGCCGCGCTCCCCCCTGCGCCGAGGTCACCATGCCCGCTCCCACCGCCTACGACATCCCCGCCTACCTGGACTTCCTCTCGCCTGAGCTGCTGGCGCGGCTGGACGCCGAGGCCGAGCCCGTGCCTGCGGTGGAGGGCCTCCGGATCGCGCCGGGGCTCCGCGACGCCTTCCCGGACCTCCTCACCGACGAGGCGCTCGCCTTTGTCTGCGCGGTCTACGAGGCGACCCGGGGGCAGCTGCGGGAGCTCCTGGCCCAGCGCGCCGCCGACCGCGCCTTCATCGACGCGGCGACCCGGGCTGCCGTGGCGCAAAACCGCGAGCTGGACTACAAGTCGCCCGAATACGCCACAGCCCTCGGCCTCCGGGATGACCGGGGGCGCGTCGTCGTCGGGCCGACCGCGCCGCCCCAGACCCTGGAGCGCGTCGAGATCCCCGCCTGCCTCCAGGGCCCCCAGATCACGCTCTTCGGACCGCCGGACACGGCGCGCCTCTCGATCAACGCCATGAACGCCCTCCACCGCAGACTCCCCCAGGAGCCCGCCCGGGTCGCGGCGCTGGTGGAGGCCTCCGGGATCGTGCCCCGCTGGGGCGCCGACAGCGAGGACTCCAAGACCCCGCTCATGCAGGACCTCCTCCTGGCCTGCCAGAACCTCCCGGGGTGCCTGGACGGGACGCTGCGCTTTGAGGACACCGCCCGGCAGCGCGTCTACACGCTGGCGCCCGACGGGCGCTCGACCCCGATCAAGCGCGTCGCAGGGCTGGCGATACCGGACGGCCACCACCTGCTGCGCGGCAACCCGCTGCCGCTGCACCTGGTGGACTTCGCCCTCCACGCCTTCCACAGCCGCGCCCGACCCGAGGGGCTCCTCTTCTACATCCCCAAGCTGGAGAATGAGGAGGAGGCCGCCTACCTCAAGGCCCTCTTCACCGCCGCCGAGGAGCGCCTCGCCGCGCTGGAGCCCAGCTACACCCCCGGCACCATCAAGGCGATCCTGGTCTTCGAGAGCCCGCGGGCGATCTTCCGCATCCAGGCCATGGCGCAGGCGCTCCACCCGCACTTCGTGGGCGGCAGCCTGGGGTGGCACGACTTCCTGGGCTCCACCGCGCGCCTCTTCCGCGAGGACCCGCGCTACCGCATCCCGGTCAAGGCCGACCCCAACATCGTCATCCACCACATCCGCGAGTCCCACGGCATCCTGGTGCGCGAGCTGACCCCGCTGGGGGCGCTCCGCATCGGCGGCATGTACGGCGTGCTCTACGAGGACGGCAACCCGGCCTCCTTCCAGACGAGCATGGTGGGCTACATCAAGGACGTCACCACGCAGCTCAAGCGCGGGCTGGACGGCTTCTGGGTGGCGCACCCGGACTTCGTGCGCCTGGGCATCGCCCTCTGGGAGGCGTGGCGTCGCCACGCCGAGGACGGCGACGCCAGCGACCTCCGCGGCCTGATCACCGACCTGATCCCCGACCCCGTCGAGCACGAGCCGCTCCTGAGCTTCGTCTTCGGACCCGACATCGAGGGGCTCGCCGCCGACGATCCGCGCTACCCCCGCGGCGTCCTGGCGGCGACCATCGGCCCCGGGGAGGCCTTCATCGCCAACGACGACCCGGAGGAGGTGCGCTACAACGTCTTCCAGGCGCTCCAGTACCTCGCGGACTGGCTGCGGGGCAACGGCTGCGTCGCCCTGCCGGCCACCCTGACCGACGCCCGCGGCGAGCGGGTCTTCGTCCGCGTCATGGACGACCTCGCCACCACCGAGCGCTCCCGCTGGGAGGTCTGGGCGGAGGTCCGCCACGGCCGCGTCTCGCTGGCGCGCTTCGAGGCCATCCTCCAGGAGGAGATCGCCTTCATCCAGGCCGACGCGACCTCGGACACCCGGCGCGTGCAGGTGCCCTGGCGCGGTGAGGCGGCGCGGTGGTACCCCATCGCCGTCCGCCTCCTGCGTCAGCTGATGACGGACCCCCAACCTGTGGAGTTCGCCACCGAGCTGCTCCTGCCCTTCACCCTGGCCCCGGTGCGGGACGCCGCCGATCCGTGGGCGGCCGCCCAGGCCCTCTGCCCGGGGCGCTACCGGGGGGAGGCCCCTTGAGTGTGGAGGGGAGGCCGTGCTAGATTGAGGGGGTTCGGAGGTGTGGTATCGGACCCGCGCTCCTGCCTGGACGGCCTGCGTTATGCCCGCTGACTCCACAAACCTGGCCCTGCGCGCTGCCCCTCCAGGCGAGGTGATCGAGCTGGAGACCCCGGAGCAGCTGCGCGCGGAGATCGAGCGCCTCCACAGCGTCGTGGCGCTCCAGGACACCCGCATGGCCTGCATCCAGGACATCGGGCAGGCCCTCTCCTCCGCCACCAGCCTCGACGCGCTCCTCCAGGTCATCATGGAGAAGATCACCGTCCTGATGGACGCCGATCGCTCCACGCTCTTCCTGCTCAACCCCGCCGAGGGCGTCCTCTGGAGTCAGGTCCTCCAGGGCGGCCAGATCAACGAGATCCGCCTCAACATCGGGGAGGGCATCGCGGGCTGGGTCGCCCAGACGGGCCGCTCGGTCAACATCCCCGACGCCTACACCCACGAGCGCTTCAACGCCAGCGTCGATCTCCGCACCGGCTACCAGACCCGCACCATCCTCTGCCAGCCCATCCGCAACCAGAAGCGCGACATCATCGGCGTCGTCCAGGTCCTCAACAAGCTCGACGGCGCCTTCACCGCCGAGGACGAGACGCTCCTGAGCGCCATCGCCGCCCAGGTCGCCATCTCCCTGGAGAACTACACCCTCTACGCCGAGGCCCTGGCCCGCACCGAGGAGCTGACCGACACCCAGGAGCGCCTGGAGCAGAAGCTCGCGGAGTTTGACCTCCTCCTCACCATCCAGCGCGAGATCGCCCAGGCCATCAGCCTCCCCGACCTCATCCACACCGCCTCCCTCAAGGCCCTGGACACCGTACACGCTGACATCTGCGTGGTCGCCATCCGCGAGCGCGAGCACCTGCGCTGCTTCATCGCCCAGCGCGAGAAGCTCGTCCCCGCAGCCGCCCGCACCTGGGAGGCCCTGGACCTCCACAGCGCCGCGCCGGTCGAGCCCTCACCCCGCGCCACCCTCGCAGACGAGGACGCCTTCACCGAGATCCACGCGCCCCTCCAGGGGAGCCTGGTGGCCGACGCCATCGCCCAGGGGCGCCCGCTGCGCGACAACGCCTACGGCAGCGCAGACTCGCTCCTCACCCGCGTCCGCGCCACCGCCCGCGTCCGCGTCCGGCACGTCCTCGTCATCCCCTTCTTCGTCGAAGATCGCTGCATCGGCGCCATCAAGCTGGTCAACAAGCGCCCCGACCCCGCCCACCCCCGCCTGGAGGAGGGCTTCAGCGACTCCGACAACAAGCTCCTCACCCTGGTCGCCGGGCAGCTCGCCGGACCCGTCGCCGCCAGCCTCTTCCGCGAGCGCCAGGAGAAGGCCAACCGCCTCTCCACCATCGGCCAGATGCTCTCCGGGGTCATCCACGACTTCAAGACCCCCGTGACCATCATCAGCGGCTACGTGCAGCTCATGGCGCGACAAAACGATGCAAATATACGCAAAGAATATGCAGATTCCATACTGAAACAGTTCGATCAGCTCAATAAGATGACCAAGGAGCTCCTCGCCTTCGCCCGCGGGGAGTCCTCCATCCTCCTCCGGCGCGTCTTCCTCTACAAGTTCGCGGAGGACCTGGAGGAGCTGCTCGGCCGCGAGCTGCGCGAGAAGGGCATCGACCTCACCATCCGCGCCGACTACCGCGGCGGCGTCAAGATGGACGACGCCAAGATGAAGCGCGCCGTCTTCAACCTCGCCCGAAACGCCCTGGAGGCCATGCCCCACGGCGGCGCCTTCACCATCACCATGGACCGCGACGGTGACGAGGCCGTCTTCCGCTTCACCGACACCGGCCCCGGCATCCCCGAGGGCATCCGCGCCTCCCTCTTCGAGTCCTTTGTCACCCAGGGTAAAGAGGGCGGCACAGGGCTCGGGCTCGCCATCGTCAAGAAGATCGTCGAGGAGCACAGCGGCTCCATCGACTTCGACTCCGGCGCCGGCGGCACCACCTTCACCGTCCGCATCCCCCTTGGCGATGAACAGAGCTGACCTCCACACCCTCCTCGCCGCGGCGGCTGCCGCCCTCCTCGCTGCGCCGGCGCTCCTGGCCGCCTGCAAGGAGGAGCCCCCGCCCCCCCCGATCACTCTGGAGAAGCCGCTGGTCATCGACCCCAGCACGGCGCCGCCTGCCACCGCAGCCCAAGCGCCCGCCTCCGCACCCGACGCCGCACCCGACGCCGATGAGTACGGCCTCCTGCCCCCGACCCAGGAGCAGGAGAGCCTCCTCCAGGCCGGACGCCAGGCCCTCCAGGCCGAGCAGCCCGAGGCGGCCATCGCCGCCTTCCAGCGCCTCGCCCAGAGCCAGCCCATGAGCGGCGCGCGCCTCACCGGCCTCCTCGTCCTGGCAGACCTCTACATCGAGCGCGGCCAGCTCACCGACGCCCTCAACCTCCTGGAGCCCGCCGTCACCCAGGCCCCCCGCGTCCCCGAGCTGGCCTTCGTCCTGGGCCGCACCTACAAGCTCAGCGGCAAGCTGGAGAAGGCCATCCTCGCCTTTGAGGAGAGCGTGCGCCTCAACCCCCTCCTCATGCACGCCCAGGTCGAGATCGGCGGCCTCTACGGACAGCTCGGCCAGGGTGAGAAGGCCGCCGAGGCCTTCCTCGCCTACGAGCGCCAGCTCTACAAGTACGCCGCCCTCCTCGAAGATCCCCAGGCCCACCCCGCCGACAAGATCAAGATCGCGGAGGCCTTCTCCTTCCTCCCCGACGACCGCGCCGCCGAGGCGCTCCTCAAGAACATCAACGACCCCGTCCCCGTCGTCCGCTTCGCCATCATCCAGGCCCTCGGAGAGACGGGCACCCGCGCCATGATCCCCGCCCTGGAGGCCGCCCGCGACCGCGCCAACAGCCAGGACGACCCCCAGACCGCCCAGCGCCTCGCCGTCGCCATCGAGCGCATCAAGCAGGCCCCCGAAGAGCCCCGCATCGACACCGACGGCGCGCAGGACATCGGCCCGAGCCGCGTCGAGCCCCCCTCCTCGGCGCCGTAATCGCCACCACCCAGCCCCCCCAGCTCGCCCCCCGAGGGGTTCACCCCAGGAGCAGCGAAGCGTCCGCCAGGCGCATCCCAGCGGCCTCGAAGGCGCGGAGCGAAGCCGCCGCCTCCGCCGGGAAGTCGAGCCCGGGGAGCGGCGCGCCGTCCGGGCCGCAGACGGCGGGCACGGGGCTCATGCAGTCTGTCAGGAGGGTGATCCGCCGAAGAAGCTCGGGTGAGCGCTCCTCAAGGGCCTCCTGCATGGAGCGCAGCGTGGCGCGCACGCAGTGGCTGGAGGCCTCCCCGAAGACGATCACCTCATCAAAGCTGAGCAGCTCGTCCAGGAGGGGCTGGTTGAAGCAGCCCACCACCTTGGAGCCGATGTGCTTCACGTCGGGCTCCAGGACCGAGTAGCTCTCGGTGAGCGGGTGCTGCCCCTTGGTCTCCAGCATGACCGGCGAGGTGCGGAGGAGGGCGTGATAGTGGGCGACCTCGAAGAGGCCGGGGACGAGGGCGTGATCCAGGGCGCCCAGCATGGTGTGGTAGGGCCAGATGGTGAGCATGTAGCGGCCCGTGCCCTCCAGCGCCTCGCAGTAGGCCAGCGCCCAGGCGTCGTGAGCCGGGTCCGCGGGGCGCCAGCGCCCGGCGCGGACCTCCGCAGCCGAGATCGCGGTCAGGGGCGCCGGCGGCGCGCCGGCCGCGTCACGCCAGAAGGCCGGGTGGAAGATCTGGTAGGCGGTGTGGGTGTCCAGCGAGAAGATCAGGCGCGTGATCCGCGCCGCGTTGCGGAGGATGAAGGTCGCCGCCCGCGACATGTCGGCGTCGGCGCCCGGGACAAAGAGCGACGCACCTGGCGTGCAGAAGCCCACCTGGCAGTCGATCCCGAAGACCGCCACGCGGCGCGTGTCCTCCTCCGCAGGGCGGACCCCGGCGGCGCGGGCGAGGGTGGCCGCGGCCTCGATCTCGGCGTAGCGGGGCAGGCGGAGCGGGGTCACCGCCTCAGCATCAAAGAAGGCAGGCAGGGCAGGTTCGTTCATCGGGTACCTCATCCGGGGCGCTGAATCGTGATTCAGGCGCGTGGCGCGCCGTCCACGCGCGACTCTAGCGCGAGCGCGCGGCCAGGTCCAGCGTCCTCCCCCAAGCAGACACCCCCGGCAGGCCGAAGCCTGCCGGGGGTGTCCATCGCCTGCGGCGCCGCGCCCCTTACGGGGTCACGTCCACCCAGATCGCCCAGTCAAGCAGCGTCCCGACATCACCGCCGCCGTTGTCCGAGACGTTGAGCGTCCACACGCCGCCCGCCACAAGCACCTCGCCGTTGAACGCGTCGAGGCTCTGCGCCGAAGGCGTCGGGACGTCGAAGATCGTCACGAGGTTGACAGCCGAGCCGCCCGTCCCGTCGTGGAGGACCACCGTCGTCCCTGCCGGGCTGGTGAGGGTCACCCGCAGATCGCCCCGGTAGGTGTGGCGGAGGTTGAGGCCCACCAGCACGTCCGCGACGGTGCCCGAAGACGCCGCGATCACCGGGATCGTGAGCGAGACGCCCGTGGGGTCGTTGTCGGGGATCGCCGCCGGGAGCGACATGTTGGCGTTGTTGTCCGCCCCCGAGAGGCGCACATAGTTGCCCACACCGGAGGGCGGCGAGGCCGGCATGTTGGGACCGCCGGGGGTGGCGAACCACTGGACGTCGAAGTCCGTGGCGTTGTCACCGGTGTCGATCCCGTCCGGGATGCGGCCCACCGCCGTCGAGAGCGTCCCGAAGGGCAGCCCCGGATCGGCGTCGCCCTCACCGAAGTAGCTGTTCGCCAGGTTGTCCGTGAACTCGTAGGCGTAGGCGTCCACCACCGTCTGACTGGCGAGGCCGCGGTCCCGGTAGAGGACGATGGACTCGTTCTCGCTCTGGAGCGGGTTCGGGATGAGGACATCCATGTTGGGCGTCGCCATGCTCCCGATCACGAGGTAGCCATCCGCCGGGATCGTCACCCCGTCCAGCGGCAGCGACCAGATGACCGCGCCGTTGCTGGCGCCGTTGTGGTGCACCAGCGTCAAGCCCGTCAGGGCCTGGCCCGGCGCGCCCTTGAGCTCGACGTACTCCACGGTGTCGGTGTCGGGGTTGTCGTACATCACCTCGTTGATCACCGGCGGCACCATGTAGAAGTCCTGCGGATCGGGGTAGATGGCGTTGTTCGCCGCGTCCCCGTCGCCCAGACCCACGAAGATGCTCGTGATGGCCGGATCCACCTGCTGGTAGGCCAGCTCGATGGTGCCCGACGCACCGCCCACCGTGAAGAGCACGATCTGGAAGGTGTTGGTCTGGCCCACCGCCCCCGTGCTGTAGCGCGGCACGTTCACGAAGGAGATCGTCGCCAGCGTCGGGTAGACGTCCAGGATGATCTGACCGCCCGCGCCCGGGTTCAGGTCCGCGTCGAGGCCCGCGATGCGCGGGAACTCAAAGAAGCTCCCCACCGAGCTGGAGCGCGTGGTGTCCTCCGCCTCCAGCGTGATGAAGCCGTTGGAGCCCAGGTAGAGGGTGGTGTAGCTCTGGCCGAAGAGCGTCACCGGGACCGGCAGGACGATCTCCGTCGCGTCGTCATCACCCAGGTCGAAGCTCTGGCTGCCCAGCACGCCGTTGCCCGGCGTGTAGAGGAGCTGCCCGCCCGGGAGGGCGTTGACCGACCTGGTGAAGCCGCTCGGCGCCGAGGCGCTGGGGATGAAGCGCACCGAACGCCCCGTCAGATCGAAGGACCCCGCCTGCGAGAAGCGCTCAAAGAGTCCCACCGCCGGCTGGCAGGCATCCGACGACGCGCACTCGTCGTCATCGCAGTCTGGATCGCCATCCGCGTCGTTGTCCAGACCGTCGCCGCAGTTCATCTCCACGTCGCAGACACCCGCCACGCCGAAGCAGTCCTGGTCGTCGCAGTCCGCGTCGCCGTCCGCGTCGTCGTCCTCGCCGTTGCCGCACGTCTCCGGCGGCACCACCACGATCTCCACCGCGTAGTCCCACGGACGGCTGTCCCCCGTAGCGTAGTAGGCCGACGTGATGAGGGTGAAGGGGCCCGGGAAGGTGACATCGAAGCGGATGCCCTCGGACTCATCGGCGCTCAGATCCGCGTCCACGAAGCAGAGCGCCATCGCGTCGCAGCTGCTCTCCTGGAGCTTCAAGACCGAGTCCAGCCCGCCCAGCTCGCGCACGATGATCGTGTCGCCCGGGTTGGCGTTCACCTGGAAGACGATATCCGCGCCCGTGCCGGTGTCGCAGCTCGCGTTGTTATCGGTGATGAAGGTGTCGCCATAGTCCCGGATGTCGTCGCCGCTGAGGAAGAAGGAGGAGCCCTCCACCTGGATGGGTTGCTCGCACGTCCCCGCCAGCGGCGCCTCGCAGCTGGCGTCTCCCCCGTTGGCGACGCAGGCCGTGTCGCCCTCGCAGAGCGTGACCTCCGTGTAGAAGCAGCCGTCGGTGTCCACCGCGCAGCGCTCCACCGAGGCGTTGTCCGCGCTGCACACCGCCGCGCCCGGCGCATCGCAGCTGTTGCTGCACGAGCACTCCGCCGCGCCGCTGCCGTCATCGCAGATCTGACGCGAGCCGCAGACCTGCGTCTCCACCAGCTCCAGGCAGCCGTCCATCCCGCGCACGCACGTCTCGACGTTGTTGTCGCCGTTGCAGACCGTGGAGCCCTCGACGCCGCAGGCGTCGATGCACTCCACCACGCAGGACGCCGCGCCGCCGTCCATCTGGCAGCTCAACCCCGCGTCGCAGGCGCTCGCCACATAGGCGCGGCACCCCTGAGCGTCCGCGGTGCAGGTCTCCAGCTCGCCGTCGGCGTTGCAGCGCGTCGCGCCCGCCGCGCCGCAGGTGTTCACGCACCCCGAAGGCGAGATGCAGGACGCTGCGCCGCTGCGCACCTCGCAGACATCGTCCGCCGCGCACTCCGCCGAGACGACGAACGCCCGGCAGCCGTTGGCGTCGGCGGTGCAGGTCTCCACATCACCCGCCGCGTTGCAGCGCGTCGCGCCCTCCACGTTGCAGGTGTCATCGCAGACCACCTGGCAGGAGGCCACGCCGCCGTCTGCGACACAGCGCTGGTTGGCGCCGCACTCCTGCGCCACCGTCGCCACCCGGCAGCCGTTGGCGTCGGCGGAGCAGGTCACGATGTCGCCGTTGGCGTCGCAGCTCGACGCCCCCAGGACATCGCAGGTGTTCTCGCAGCCGGTAGGCGCGACGCAGACCGGACCGTTGGCCCGGACCTGGCACATCTCACCCGCGGCGCAATCGTTCACCACCGCCAGCGCCAGGCAGCCGTCAGCGTCGGCCACGCAAGCCTCCACGTCGCCATCGGCGTTGCAGCTCGTGGCGCCTTCGGTGTCGCAGGTGTTGTCGCACACCACCTCACACGTCGCCGCGCCGCCCGCCGACACGCAGACCTCGTCCGCGTCGCAGGTGTCCTGCGTCGTCAGCGTCCGGCAGCCCTCGGCGTCTGCGGTGCAGACCAGCACCGTGCCGCCCGCGCCGCACCGCGCCGCGCCCAGCGTATCGCAGGTGTTCTCGCAGCCCGCTGGCTCCACGCAGACCGCGCCGTTGGCGCGGGACTCGCAAACCTCATCCCCCGTGCAGGCGTTGACCACCTGCGAGGAGAGGCAGCCGTCGGCGTCGGCCACGCAGGCCTCCACGTCGCCGTCGGCGTTGCAGCTCGTGGCGCCTTCGGTGTCGCAGGTGTTGTCGCACACCACCTCGCACGCCGCCCCGCTGGCCGAAGCCACGCAGCTCTCCGCGTCGCTGCACGCATCCGTCACCTGGAAGAGGCGGCAGCCGTTGGCGTCCACCTCGCAGGTCACCACGTCGCCCGACGCCGAGCACGCGACCTCGCCTGCCGTGTCGCAGGTGTTCTCGCAGCCGTCGGGCGCGACGCAGACCGGGCCGTTGGCGCGGACCTCACACGTCTCGTCATCGCTGCACGCGCTCAACACCACCCGGCTGAGGCAGCCGTCGGCGTCAGCCACGCAGGCCTCGACGTCGCCATCGGCGTTGCAGCTCGTGGCGCCTTCGGTGTCGCAGGTGTTGTCGCACACCACCTCACATGTCGCACCACCGCCCGCCGCCACGCAGACCTCGTCCGCGTCGCAGGTGTCCTGCGTCGTCAGCGTCCGGCAGCCCTGCGCGTTCACCTGGCACCGCGCCACGTCGCCCGCCGCCGAGCAGCTCAGGGCCCCCGGCGTCGCGCAGGTGTTCTCGCAGCCATCAGGCGCGACGCAGACCGCGCCGCTGGCGCGGACCTCGCACGTCTCCTCGTTATTGCACGTGTTCACCACCGCTGGCGCCAGGCAGCCGTTGGCGTCGGCCACGCAGGCCTCCACGTCGCCGTCGGCGTTGCACGCCGTCGCGCCTTCGGTGTCGCAGGTGTTGTCGCACACCACCTCGCACGCCGCCCCGCTGGCCGACGCCACGCAGCTCTCCGCGTCGCTGCACGCGTCCGTCACCTGGATCGACCGGCAACCCTGCGCGTCCGCCTCGCAGGTCACCACGTCGCCGCCCGGCGAGCACGCGACCTCACCCGCCGTGTCGCAGGTGTTCTCGCAGCCGGTGGGCGCGACGCAGACCGCGCCGTTGGCGCGGACCTCACACGTCTCGTCGGCAGCGCACTCGTTCACCACCACCGGCGCCAGGCAGCCGTCGTCGTCCAGCGTACACACCTCGACGTCGCCGTCGGCGTTGCAGGACACCGCGCCCGCCTCGTCGCAGAGATCCTCGCAGACCGCCACCGCCTGGCAGGACGCCGCGCCGTCTTCGACGACACAAGCCTCCCCGGCATCGCAGGCCTGGGCACCCGACCACGCCAGGCAGCCGTCTGCCCCCATCGCGCAGGTCTCCACCGCTCCGTCGGCGTTGCACTGCGTCGCGCCGTCGCGCGGACAGGCGTCCGTACAGACCGGGTTGTTGTTGACCGGATTGTTGTTGTTGGTGGCGTTGTTGTTGGTGGCGTTGTTGACCGGGCTGTTGTTGACCGGATTGTTGTTGACCGGGTTGTTGTTCGCCGGATTGTTGTTGCTGGGGCTGTTGTTGGCGGGGTTGTTGTTGACCGGGCTGTTGTTGGCGTTGTTACCGCCGCCATCTCCCGAGCTGGGTTCATCAGCGCAGCCGAAGCCGTTGAGTCCCAGCGCGGCGCCCAGCAGGAGCACCGCCCAGAGGTTTCGCTTCATCGTCTTATTCCGGGGCTTGGGGTTCCACCCGTGCCAAAGCGGAGCCTACCTCCGCGGCCTGAGGCGTCCAGAGGGAGAATATGCCACACCGCCCCCCAGCCCCGCAAACCCGAGTCGCGCACCGCCGCGCCCGCGCGCCTTTACACCACGCCAAGACCCCCCTAACATGGGCTCGATGGGCGCCCCCAGGCGCCGAACCCGACGCTCACCCTGCACCCGATGTGCTCATGCGCCACGAACGCCACCTCCTCGCCTCGCTCCTCCTGATCACGCTGACCGCCTGCGGCTGGGGCTACGCTGCCGAGACCTACCGCCCCGCCCACGTCGCCCAGGACAACACCCGCGTGATCGTCGTCCCCCCGCCCGCCACGGCGCCTACCCCCCCCCCGCCCGACCCCTGCGACGACCCCACCTTCCTCGTCTTCCGCTACGAGGCCGCCTTCAAGCAGACCCGCGAGGTCGAGTGCGCCACCGGGCGCACCCTCAGCCTCACCCGCGTGGACGTCACCCCGGAGGAGGTCCGCGCGGCCCAGCTCCAGAACCTCCCCGTCGGCCAGTGGTACCTCCTGGTGAACCCCCGCG
>CAUJGC010000186.1 GCA_963169075.1 Myxococcota bacterium | reverse complement strand
GCGCGCCCCCGCCCCGCCTTTGCCGGCGGGGGGGGGGGGGGGGGGGGGGGGGGGGGGGGGGGGGGGCGTGTCCTAGAAGGTGCCTCCCCAGGCTGCTCCGGCGCCGCCGTCGAGGAGCAGGGGGGTGAGGCCGGAGGTGGCGGGGGCGTCGTCCCCGGTGGCGTCGAGGACGAGGAGGACGGCGCCGGTGACCAGCGCGGCGCCGCCGACGCCGTAGAGGACGAAGATCGTGGTCTTGCGGCTGTCGATGTCGCTCTGGAGCTGGTCGTAGGCGGCCTTGTCGCCAGCGGCGGCGGCGACCTCCAGATCGTCGGCCAGGCTGGCGCTGGCGACGTCCAGGCCGACGCCGCCCAGGGTCACCAGGCCGCCGACCCCCAGGGTGACCCAGCCGGCCAGCCCGAGGGTGCTCATCCCGTCCTGCTGGGGCGCGGGGGGCGGCGCGGGGTCGGGGGTCGCCTCGACGGGGTGGGGGTTGGTGTTCTCGACGACGGCGGTCTCGGGGCAGGCGCCCAGCTCCTGGACGTAGCGCTCGGACTGGGCGCGGGTCTCGGCGTCGGTCTTCTTGTCGTCGATGACGACCTGGAAGAAGCGCTTGGCGGCCTCGCACTGGCCCAGCTTCTGGTAGCAGCGGGCGATGTTGTAGTCGATGAGGGGGTCGGGCTGGAGGGTCTTGGCCTCGATGTACTTCGTGATGGCGTCGTCGTATTTGCCCTCAAAGGCGAGCTTGGTGGCCTCTGCGATGAGCTGGCGGAAGGTCTCCTCGCGCTTGTCCTGGGCGACGGCCTGGGCCGGCGCCAGGAGGGGGAGGAGGGCGCTGGTCCCGGCGCAGGCGATCAGCGCGGCGGTGAGGAGGCGTGTGCGAGGCGTCATGGGGCTCTCCCGTGGGTCTCAGAGCTTGGGGATGCTGATCGTGGAGGCTCCGCCCCCGGCGTTGTCGGGCTTCTTCTCGTCTTTGCCAGCGGGCTTGTCGCCCCCCTTCTTGTCCTTGCCCTTGGCGTCTGCCAGGGCGCTGGAGGCGGTGGAGGGGCGGGCGCGTCGGGAGGTCGCGGCGCGCTCCGGGGCGCTCTCCTCGATCTCCAGCTCCACCCGGAGGGTGGGCTGCGCGGGGGTGAGGGTGAGGGCGGCGTCCTTGAAGCCTCCCAGGCGGGCCGTCACCACGCGCTCCTCCTGGCCTGGGGCCAGGGTCACCTTCAGGGGCGCCAGCCCCAGCAGCTCTTCGCCGTCGAAGAGCTGCGCGCCCTCGGGCTGGGTGACGACCTCGACCTCGACCGCTGCGGCCTCGCCTGGCGGCGCCTCCGGGTCGCGGCCCTCGGGTTTGGCTGGGGTCTCTTCGCGGGGCTGCGCTTCGTCGGGCTCGTCGGGCTCGTCGGGCTCGAGCGGGGCGGGGGCCTCGGCGGTGGCGGGCGGGGTGGCCTTGGCGAGCGCGGGTGGCCCCGGCTCGGCGCCGCCCAGCATGAGGACGGCCACCAGGGCTCCGGCGAGGAGGAGGATGACCAGCCCGACGCCCACCAGTCCGAGGACGAGGGGGAGGGGGAGCTTCGAGCGTCCGGCGTCGGCCTGCTGGACGATGTCGCGGGTGTTGAGGCTGGTCGAGATGTCCATCGTGGCGTTCAGGTCCACCGCCCGCAGATCCCGCAGCATCTCGATGGCCGACGGGTAGCGGAGGCGGAGATCCTTCTGGGTCGCCCGCTGGATGATCGGCCCCAGCGCGCCTCGTAGGACCCACTCGGGGATGGGCGGCGGGGCCTCGTTGAGCTGCATGACGGCGATCTCCATCGAGCTGGTGCCCTTGAAGACGGTCTCGCCGGTCAGGCACTCCGCCATCAGGAGGCCGAGGGCGTAGAGATCGGTGGCCGGGCAGATGTTCCGCCCCCGGACCTGCTCGGGCGCCATGTAGAACGGCGTGCCGAAGCCGATGCCTGTCTTGGTCAGGCGGGCGTCCTCGTTGTCGCCCTCGGCGTCGAAGGCCTTGGCGATGCCGAAGTCCAGCACCTTGACGAAGTCCTCCTCTCCGACCAGCTGGATCACGAAGACGTTGGCGGGCTTGAGGTCGCGGTGGACGATGTTGTTCTGGTGCGCCTCGGCCAGCGACTTCAGGACCTGGATCGCCAGCGTCTTGACGCGTGCGGCGCTCAGGGGGCCGCTCTGCTTCAAGATGGCGTCCAGCGGCTTGCCGTCGAGGAACTCCATCGCGATGTAGAGGAGCCCGCCCTCGGTGTGGCCGAAGTCGTAGAGGCGGATCGTGTTGGGGTGGTTGAGGTTGCGCGCCAGGATCGCCTCCCGGCGGAAGCGCTCCACCATGTCCTCGTGCGCCATCGCCTGCGGCAGCAGCGTCTTGAGGGCGATGGGGCGCTCCATCCCGATCTGGGTGGCTCGGAAGACGACGCCGAAGCCGCCTTTGCCGATCTGCTCCTCGATCCGGTACTTCTCAGCGACGACGTCGCCGATCTCGGGCACCCTGAAGGTCTTCGCCATCACCAGGCTCCTGCTCGCGCGGGGTAGAGGTCGGGTCAAGGAGGCCGCGCGCCTCCACGATCAGGACGCCTATCCTAACATGTCTGACGCGCCTTTTCACGCTCCGTCGCCGTTGTAAAAAGGGGTCCAGGGGTCACTGACCCCTGGCCGCCGGAGGCAGCCCGACCCTCAAGACGCAGAACAATCACAAAAGAATATAAATTATAGATAATTTATATTCTTTTGTGATTGATTTTCAGGGTTTCGGGTCGCCTCCGGCGGCCGGGGGTCAGCGACCCCCGGACCCCCTTTCTACGCGCGCCGGGTGAGGCGTCGAGCGGCGTCCCGGACGGCCTCGGGGGTGGGCTGTCCGAGGAGGGCGCGGATGACGGCGACGCCTGCGGCGCCGGCCTGGAGGCAGGCGGGCGCGGTGGCCTCGGAGACGCCGCCGATGGCGACGAGGGGGAGGTGGGTGGCGGCGGCGACGTCGCGGAGGAGGTCGGTGCCGCGGGGGGGGGAGGCGTCGGGCTTGGAGGGGGCGGCGTCGAAGATGGCGCCGACGCCGAGGTAGTCGGCGCCGTCGCGGGTGGCCGCGCGGGCGGCGTCGGGGTGGCCGGCGGAGGCGCCGAGGAGGAAGCCGGGCGGCGCGAGGCGCCGGGCGGCGGCGATGGGGAGATCGCGGGGGCCGAGGTGGACGCCGTCGGCGCCAGCGGCGAGCGCGACGTCGAGGCGGTCGTTGACGAAGAGGAGGGCGCCGCGGGGGCGGGTGATCTGGAGGAGGGCGTGGGTCAGCTCCAGGAGGCGCCGGGTGTCGGCGCCTTTGACGCGGAGCTGGACGGCGGTGGCGCCGCCCTCCAGCGCGGCCTGGACGCGGAGGGGGAGGTCGGGGAGGTCCTCATCGGGGGTGAGGGCGAGGAGGCGGAGCTGGTCGCGGAGGGTCATCAGCCCTCCCACTGCCAGGCGTGCTCCAGGCCCATGGCCTCGGCCTGCATGTCGGCGCGGTAGGAGGAGCGGACGAGGGGGCCGCTCTCGACGTGCCGGAAGCCCATGCGCTCGCCTTCCTCCTTGAACATGGCGAACTCCTCGGGGGTGACCCAGCGGTCGATGGGGAGGTGCCGGGAGGAGGGGCGGAGGTACTGGCCGATGTTGAGGATGTCGCAGCCCGCGTCGCGGAGATCGCGCATGGTGACGAGGACCTCGTGGGGGCCTTCGCCGAGGCCGACCATGATGCCGCTCTTGGTGACGGCGCCGCGCTGGTGGGCGACGGCGATGGTGTGGAGGGTGCGCTCGTAGCGGGCCTGGGGTCGGACGACGGCGTGGAGTCGCTCGACGGTCTCGATGTTGTGGGCGAAGACGTCGGGGCGGGCGTCAACGACGCGCTGGATGTCGGCGTCCTGGCCTTTGAAGTCGGGGGTGAGGACCTCCAGGCCCATGTCGGGGCAGGCGGCCTTGATGCGCTGGATCGTCTCGGCCCAGATGGCGGCGCCGCCGTCGGGGAGGTCGTCGCGGTCTACGCTGGTGACGACGGCGTAGCGGAGGCCGAGGGAGGCCAGGGCCTCTGCGACGCGGCGCGGCTCGTCGGCGTCGACGGCGCCGGGCTTGCCGGTGAGGACATCACAGAAGCCGCAGGAGCGGGTGCAGACGTTGCCGAGGATCATGAAGGTCAGGGCCTTGCGGCTCCAGCACTCGCCCTGGTTGGGGCAGGAGGCGGACTCGCAGACGGTGTGGAGGCGGCTCTCCTTCACGAGCCGCTTGACCTCCTGGAAGACGGGGGAGTTGGAGAGGCGGACCTTGAGCCAGGGGGGCTTGGGCCCCACGTGATCGGGGGCGCGGGTGGGGCGCGCAGGGCCGCTCTGGCGCTCGCCTTCGTTGAGGAGGGCGGCGCGGCGTGGCTTGGGGGCGTTGGCGTCTACAGGGAGGGGGAGGTGGCTCATGGGAAGCCTCCTGGGCAGGGGAGGGGCGTGAGCGCCCCTGGGGGCAGGAGATATAATCAGAGGCCGGGGGGGTGCAAGCCCCCCGCTCACCACAGCTCCACGTCCAGGCGGGTGGTGACGCCGGGGAGGACGCGGACGGTGTAGGTGCGATCGATGCCGGCTTCGGGATCGACGAAGCGGACGGTGTGCTCTCCGACCGCGACGCGGAGGCCCGGGAGCGGGGAGAGGAGGTGAAGCTCCTGGCCGTCCAGGAGGACGCGGGCAGGCGGCGTGGAGGCCAGGGAGAGGAGGCCGTGCCCTTCGGGGAGAAAGAAGGTGTCCCGGAAGGGGACCGGGCCGACGGCGGCGTCCGCCAGCGCGCGGAGGGTCTGGAGGCAGCGCGCCCAGCGGAGGTCGCTCAAGAGGTGGGGATCATCCAGCGTGAGGGCGCGGGTCTGGTCGCCGCGCTCGATGTGGAGGCGCCAGCGCTGGCGCGGCCTGGCGCGGGTGAGCCCTCGCGGGGGCTCGCCGGGCGGGGGCTCGCAGGCGGCGAGCTGGGCGAGGGCGGGCTGGAGCAGCTCCGTCGGGATCAGGGCAGCCCGGCGCTCCTGGCCGTGGCCGCCGGGCAGGGTGGCCGTGACGGTGAGGGTGGCGGCGCCCCCTGCGGGGCGCCAGAGGGTGTAGCGGACGCTGGCGTAGGGGGAGAACCCGCCCGGCGCCGACTCCAGGGTGATCCGCAGCGGCTCCTCCTGGGCGGAGGTCGGGACAGGGGCCGCCAGGGCGATCCCTGCCCCCAGGAGGAGGCATGAGGTGAGGCGCGGGTCGCGGGGGCTCATGCGTCGAAGTCCTCGCGGGCGGTGCCCTCGAAGGCCAGGATGAAGTCCGCGCCGAAGGCCGTCGCCGGGGTCTGGTAGCCCGGCGGCGCCTCGCCGCGGAGGGCGCGGCGCGCGGACTCCAGCGCCGCGAGCGCCGTGAGGGTGTAGGCCTCGACGGTGGTGAGGCGGGCGGCGACGCGGCGCCCGGCGTCGTCCCAGGCGACGCCGACGACGCGGCTCCGGGCGCGGGCGCGGGTGGCGTCGTCTGGCCCGGCGGGGCGCTGGTCGATCCAGCGCTGGAGGCGCTCCTTGACCGCCCGGGTCGCCAGGACCGGCCCCAGGTGGCGGCTCGCCATGAAGGCCACGCGGGCAGCGGTGGGCATGGCGATGTAGGTGGTGATGTTGGGGATGCCGGTGCTGCGCCAGGCCGTCGCCAGATCCCCCCACGGGATCGAGGCGCAGACCGTCGGCCCGCGCCCGAAGTCGAAGCTCCGGGTCCGATGGATCGCGCGCACCGGCCGCAGCCGCCCCTCCTCCCGCACCGCCCCCCCCCGCTCCAGGTTCAGCAGCATCGTCGAGGCCGTCCCGTGCGACACCCCCCCCGAGGCCTGGAAGGCCAGCTCCAGGTGGGTCGCGCTGGGCAGCCTCGCCTTGAGGTGCGCCGCCACGCAGTCCGTCGGCACGACATCGAAGCCCACCCCGGGCAGCAGCGCCACCCCCGCCGCCTTCGCCGCCGCGTCGCGCCGCGCGATCGCCTCAAAGACCTCCACCTCGCCTGTGACGTCGAGGTAGTGGGCGCCCACGTCCAGGCACGCGTCCACCATCGGGCGCGCCGTGCGGGCGAAGGGGCCTGCGGCGTGGAGGACCACGGTCGCGCCCTCCAGCCCTTCGCGCAGCGCCTTCGGGTCGTCCAGCGGGAAGGCCCGCCACGGCATCCGGACCCGCTCGGCCAGCGCGCGGGTGGCGTCGGCCCGGCGCCCCGCCAGCACCAGGGGCTGGCCCTGCGCCTGCGCCGTCCTGGCGATCAGCTCGCCCGTGTAGCCATAAGCACCATAGAGGAGGATCATCGCGTGTCCTGGGCTGAGAGCAACGCCTGCAGAGGTGTCCACCACCCCCATCCTCGGCGTGCTGCGAGTGTGCAGCACGCCTCCGCGTGGGGTCAAGGCTGACCCCCCCGGCCCCGTAACGTCCTGTTCGCTGCGCTCTCAGGAGGAACGGTGCCGGTCCCCCCCGTGACGGCAACCCCCCCGGGGCCGGAACGTCCAGGCAAAGCCTGGACGAACGACCCCGGTCCCCCCCGTGGCGGGGGGGGCCCGCCGGGGGGGGGGGGGGGGGCGGGGGGGGGGGGGGGGGGGGGGGGGGGGCGGGGGGGGCGCGGGCGCCGCGGGGGGGGCGAGCCAC
>CAUJGC010000185.1 GCA_963169075.1 Myxococcota bacterium | reverse complement strand
CGTTCGACTGGCCGAGCAGGCCAGACGTTCCGCCCCCGGGGGGGTTGCCGGGGGCGTTCGCCGGGCGATAGCCCGGCGTTACGCCCCCGGGGGGGTCCTCCTCCTCCTGCTCCTCGCGTGCGCCCCGGAGGAGGAGGTCAGCGTGGGGTTGGACAGCGTGAGCGAGGATGTGCTGACGCTGCCGGCTCCGGCGGGGCACCTGCTGCGGAGCGCGGCGGTGGATGATCGGGGGCAGGTGTGGTTCGGGTCGCTGGACGGGGGGTTGAGCGTGCTGGACCCGCGCACCAACCGCTTCCGGCTGCTGACCCGCGAGCTGGAGCCCTTCGGCGGCAGCGTGGACAAGATCCTGTGGGACGGGAAGCGGCGACGGATGCTGCTGAAGGTGGGCTACGGAGACGGGCGCCTGGTGGAGTGGCCTGTCGAGGGCAAGGGCGGGCCGCGCCTGATCAAGCCGCCGCGCCTGCCGAGCCGGGATCACACGCGCTTTGACCAGCTCGACACCCGACCGGACGACCGGCGGTGGATCACGGACATGGCCTTGACCCCGGAGGGCGACCTCTGGGTGACGCGGCTGGAGCCGCAGGCGGGGATCTTCGCCCAGCTCGACGCGCCGCACCCGACCTTCCTCCCGGCGCAGGATCGCCTCAAGGCGCCCGACCGCCTCACCCCGGACCCCAGCGGCGACGTCATGTGGGCGATCAGCGGCGCCGAGGCGACCGCCTGGGACGTCAAGACCCTCCAGCCAGCCCGGACGCTGACCTTCGCGCCGCCGCCGACGCTCCCGGAGCTGCAACCTGGCGAGCGGGCGCTGGCCTGGGGGACCGGCGACGCGGCGGTGGTGGATCACCAGCCCTGGATCGCCAGCCGCGGTGAGGTCTGGAGCCAGCGGGGGAGCTTCATGGCGCCGACGCCGATGCTGCGGGCGTTGGGGCCGTCGCGCTTCGTGGGGGTGCGGGCGGTGGAGGACCGCCTCTGGCTCCAGCTCGATCATCAGCTCCTCAGCCTGCGCGCCGGGGCCAGCCGGGTGCAGGCCATGCCGCAGGGCTACCTGCCGGAGCGGGCGGCCAGCCGCATGCTGGCCTTCGACGCGCATATGGCGTGGTTCGGCTCGGCGCACGGGGTGGTGGGCTACGACGTGGACGCCCAGACCCCCCGCGCCTTCACCCAGCCGCTCCAGCTCCCGGCGCCGCAGCCGCGCTACCGACCCCACGGCCCCACCGACCGTTGGCTGCGCGAGCCGGGGTTCTCGCCGCAGCTCCTGCTCCAGACCCAGATCGGGGCGCTGCTGGCGACCTCGGGGGCGCCGCCGACGCGCTTCAACCCGGAGACGGGCCTCTGGGACAACGCCCCGGCGACCCCGGTCTCGATCCCGGGCTTCGCGATCCAGACCACGGCCATGTCGTTCGACGGGCTGCCGATTTTGGTCCTCCAGGACGGGGTGTCGCGGTGGGAGCCGGAGGTCCACGCCTTCGGGCGCCCGATCCGCGTGGATCTGGGCGGCGAGGATCGGCGGCTGGACATCGCCATCGACCAGCTGCGGGGGGTGACGTTCCTGGCGTGCCCGCGAGGGGAGGAGCACACGGCGTCGCAGTGCGACGCGCGGGCCTACCTGCCGTGGAACAGCGCCGATCCGCTCCCGGTGAACGCCAGCCTGGCGGGGCGCTGCATCCACCCCATCGACAACGGCCCGCAGGGTTGGAAGACCTCGACGCGGCAGGCGATCCTGACGTGCTCGCCGGAGAGCTTCCTGCTCCTGGCGGACGATCCGATCCTGCCGGGGAGCATCCGCCAGACGGTGCGCGAGGCGCTCATCCGCCTGGTCTTCCCGCAGGGGAGCGAGTTCAAGCCGCTGACGCCCATCGCCTCGAAGGTGCCGGTGTCGTGGGGGGTGGTGCAGGGGCGTCCGGCGGTGTGGCTGCTGGGGGAGCCGATCCGCGTGCTGGAGCACGTGCGCGACCTGCCGCTGGAGGAGCCGCTGGACCATCGCCGCTTCGCGGTGGACGAGGCGGGCAACCTCTGCGCCCTCCGCACCGAGAGCGAGATCGCGCAGGTGCGGTGCATCAACGCCTTCGGCTCGGAGGTGGCGTCGTGGCGTGACGAGCGGGACGCGGCGGGGGCGCTGGGCGGCGCGCGGCTGCTGGCGTCTGGCTCGGGGCACCTCTGGATCGACGGGCTGCGGGGGCGGGTGGCCTGGCTGGCGCGCAACGAGCATGACCTGCACGTCGTCCCCACCGACGCGGAGAGCAGCGGCGCGCCGTATTTTACGCGCCCCCTCTCGCGGGTGATGGGCTTCCACCGAGGCCAGCGCGCGTGGGTGGAAGGCGAGGACGTGCTGGAGGTGGAGCCCCGGGCTGACGCCTATGGCCGCCCGGTGCCGCCCTTCCCGGTGTCTTCGACGCGCCTCTACCAGCGGCGGCGGTGGCCGATGGCGGCGGTCACCATCGGCGGCATCTCGCAGCTGGTGCTGGCGCTGCCCCAGGAGCTTTTTCTGGTGCGGCTGGGGACCGCCGAGGAGCGGGCGCCGCTGACGGCGCAGCCGGTCCGCGCCGAGGCGGACCAGGACGTCGGCCCCTGGATCGATCTGGTCGAGCCGGGGCACCGCCCCGGCGAGGTCTGGGTGGGGCTGCGCGACGGCGGGGTGCTGCACTACAGGCCGGGGCGGGCGATCATCCGCTTCTCGCAGGCCGCGGGGATCGCGACGCCGACCATCCACGCGCTGACGGCGGTGGGCGACGGCGCGGTGGCGGCGACCCCGGACGGGCTCTACTGGCTGCGGGATCTGGGGGACGGGCGCCCTCAGGCGACGCGGCTGCGCCTGCCGGAGCTGGGGGCGCCGGTGACGGCGCTGGAGGCGCTGGATGACGGGCTGGAGCAGGCGGGGACGCCGCTCTTCATCGCCACCGCCGACCGGGCGATCCTGAGCCTCCGCCTGCCGGTGGAGAGCCCGCGCAGCGTGCTCACGCCGGAGGAGGCGGCGGCGGCCGACAAGGGCGACGCCTGGACCGCGGGCACGCTGGCCCCGCGGGAGGTGGCGCGGCTCCACGAGGCGCTGCCGACCTCGCTCCTGGCGGTGCAGCCCGACGCCACCAGCTCGGAGCAGGGGGAGATCTACATCGGCACCAACAACGGCCTCTACGCGCTGCGCCCCAGCCCGGAGGGCTGGGAGCGCCCCGAGCTGAGCCGGGTCAACCACCGCGAGGGCCTGCCCACCTCCGGCGAGGTCACGGCCCTGGCGGCGCTCCCCGACGGGCGGGTGGCGGCGGCGTATTGGAATGAGGTGCGGAGCCACGTGCTGCTGCACGAGCCCGAGAGCGCGCGCTCGTGGACGGTGCGCCTCAAGGCCCCCTCCTCCAAGGTCTACGCCCTGGCGGCGATCACGGCGCAGGAGGGGGCGGGCTTCCTGGCGGTGCGCCAGCCGGCCTCGCTGGCCCTCTCCAGCCTGCCCATCTTCCACACCGCCCAGCCGAGCCGGTGGCCGTGGCTGGTGGGGGGCGGCATCGCCGCGCTCCTGCTGGGGGTGACGGCGCTGGTGCTGCTGCGGCGCAAGAACCCGCTGGTGGAGCGCCTCAAGCTGGACCCCGACGCCATCCGGGAGCTGGATCTGGGGGTGCTGGGGGAGGCCGATCGGAGCCTGCGGAACCTCCGGCGCCCGATCCTGACCGCTGCGGGCGTCGAGCCCCGGCGCTGGGAGCTGGCGGTGGAGCTGGGCGACGCCTGGGCCGCCCTCCACGCCCCCGAGCCCACCCCCGAGCACCGCGCCGCCGCCGCCGAGCTGATCGCCCAGGCCCTCGACGCCCAGCTCAAGGAGCGCGTCGCGCCCACCCTGGAGTCCGGGCGGCCCTTCGCGGCCTTCACCGTGGAGCTGCCGCGCCTGCCGGTGAACCTCCCCACCGCCGAGACCACCCTCTTCGTCATCACCGAGCACGACGCCGCCCACCTCCTCGGAGAGCAGCCCCAGCCCCGCGCGGTGGAGGACCTGCTGGGGCACCTCCTGCGGCAGCTCAACCAGTCCATGGGGACGCCCTTCCTGCTGGCGACCTCGCTCCCGGCGGAGGTCAACCTCCCCAGCCTGGTCCACGCCCGCTTCCCCGCGCTGATCCTCCGCGCCCCCCGCCTCCGCCAGCTCGCCCTCCACCCCCAGCCCCGCAAGGCCCTCGCCCAGGCCATCCTCACCGAGAGCTGGCTCGACGCCATCTCCCCCTACAAGAGCTCCGGCCCCGTCGAAGACCCCGCCATGTTCGTCGGCCGCGAGCGCGAGCGGCGCGAGCTGGTCGCCGCGCGCTCCGTCTCCGCCATCATCTGCGGCGGGCGACGCGTCGGCAAGACCTCCCTCATCCGCCAGCTCGTCCGCGACCTCCAGCAAGAACGCCCGGACATGAGCGTCTTCGAGGTCTCCCTCCTCGGCATCCGCTCCTACACCGACTTCATCGACCGCCTGGAGCGGCGCCTCGGCATCACCCTCGTCCTCCAGGACGCCCCCCACGCCTCCGCCGAGATCCCCCCCGACGACGCCGACCTCTCCCCCGCCCTCGCCCGGATCCGGCGCCGCCGCGCCCGCCGCTCCAACCCCTCCCTCTCCCCCGAGACCGCCGCCGCCGCCGTCCACGAGGCCCTCGAAGCCTGGTGCGTCCAGCAGCCCGCCCCGCCCCTCCTCATCCTCGACGAGATCGACGGCATCGCCGCCCGTGACGCCGAGGCCGGCTACCCCCTCCTCGCCGCGCTCCACCAGCTCAAGTCCGAGGGCACCTGCTCCTTCGTCCTGGTCGGCTTCGCGGAGCTTTACCGGCAGACCTTCGACTACGACTCGCCCCTCTACAACTTCGCCCGCGTCATGCAGCTCGGCCCGCTGGACCCCCAGGCCGCACGGCGCCTCATCCTCGACCCCCTGGCCCGGCTCGGCGTCGAGCTGGAGGACGACGCCATCGCAGACCGCATCGTCGAGGCCACCGCCGCCTTCCCCAACCTCGTCCAGTTCATCGGGGACATGCTCCTGCGCACCCTCTCCCAGAAGGGCAAGCTCCGCGTCGAGCACGACGACCTCGACCACATCCTCAACTTCGCGCACCCCGACTCCCAGCCCCTCTCCGCCTACGTCGCGGAGTCCTTCGACCAGAACGTCGCCCGCCTGGAGGAGCTGCTCGTCTACACCCTCCTCCTCCACGGCCCCCGCCCCTCCAGCCTGGGCGACATCGCCACCAACCTGGAGCGCCTGGGCCTGGAGACCGACCTCGCCACCCGCCGCTCCCTCGTCCGCCGCCTCAAGCTCGTCGGCGTCCTCAAGGAGCTGCCCGGCGAGCACTTCGACCTCGCCTTGCCCCTCCTCGTGCAGCTCCTCCAGGCCAAAGACCTGGAGATGGCTGTCGCGGCCCTCACCGCAGAGCTGGAGGGCCGATGAAGCCCTGTGCTATGCTCCCCCCCGGACACCGCCTCGGGCTGCCCCCGACGCGGCCAGACTGGATCGCACGGTGAACGCATCCCCCATCCTTGAAGTCCGCGCTGACGCTGTCCGTGAGGTCACCTCCGCCATCCACCAGGGGCGCTGCGTCGCCATCCTCGCCCCCGAGGCCGGCGGCTCCTCCACCGTCCTCCAGCTCGCCGCCGACCAGCTCGCCGCCGATCCCCGCAAAGAGCACCTCGTCGCGCCCCTCAACCTCCCTCGCGGCTCCAAGCTCCCCATCAACGACTTCTTCCGCTCCACCCTCCGGCACCTCCTCCGCCGCCTCCGCACCGCCGAGCCCGACCTCCCCATCCAGGACCTCGTCTCCGAGCTCTACGGCGACACCGGCCAGTCCCTCCTCCCCGAGTCCCACTCCGCCGCCCTCCACTTCGAGGAGGTCCTCGCCCTCATCGCAGACGAGATCCTCATCCCCCGGAACCGGCGCCTCGTCATCGCCGCCGACCACCTCGGCAAGGTCTCCCAGGACCACCTCCGCGAGTTCGGCAACATCATCCACCGCCTCTGGGAGGAGCTGGACGGGCACCTCGTCCTCCTCACCGCAGGCGCCGAGGCCCTCTACACCCTCTGCCGGCGCGGCTCCGGCGACGGCCACTTCTCCGCCTTCCACATCGCCCACCGCGTCGAGCTGCACCCCCTCAACGCCGCCCAGTCGGCCCGCTTCATCGACGCGCGCCTCCGCCAGCTCGGCCTCCAGCCCACCGCCGAGCAGCGCCGACGCCTCCTCGACCGCGCCCACCTCCTCACCGCCGGGCACCCCTACTTCCTCGACCGCCTCCTCAACGAGGTCGCCCACCTCTCCCTCGACATCGCCACCGAGATCGACCCCGACGACCTCGGCGCCCGGATCGCCGCCGAGGACGACCACCTCGACGCGGCCCAGGGGCGCATCCTCGACCACCTCCCCCCCCGGATGCGGGACCTCGTGCTGGAGCGCCTCCGCCAGACCATCGCCGGACCGGCGCCCTCCCACCTGGAGCGCGACCCCGCCATCGAGACCCTCCGCTGGATCGGCTTCATCACCCCCCGCGACCAGCTCTGGGCCCCCACCAACTGGATCTACGAGCACCGCGCGGCCCGCATCCTCGACGAGGCCGCCCGCCGCGCCGCCACCGCCGACCCGCCGCCCACCCACCACCCCGGCGACCTCGTGGCCCAGACCCTCGACGCCGTCGAGCCCCCCCTCTTCGACAACCGCTACCGCATCCTCCGCTCCATCTCCTCCGGCGCCTTCGGCGCCATCTTCCAGGCCACCGACACCCTCCTGGGCACCACCGTCGCCCTCAAGCGCCTCCACGCCCACCTCTCCAGCGGGCGCGTCCTGGAGCGCTTCCGCCGCGAGGTCCTCATCGCCCGGCGCCTCTCCCACCCCAACATCGTCCGCGTCCACGACATCGGCCTCGCAGACGGCGCCTTCTACTACACCATGGAGTTCGTGGACGGCGGCAACCTCGCGGACCGCTTCGCCTCCACCGAGGGGCGCGCGCGCTGGGCGCTCCTCCCCCTCATCGTCCAGCTCTGCAACGGCCTCTCGGCCCTCCACGCCGAGGGCATCGTCCACCGCGACCTCAAGCCCGAGAACGCCCTCATCGACCACGACGGCCACGTCAAGCTGGCCGACTTCGGCATCTCGGTCGCCCTCGACATGGGGCGCCTCACCGGCGCGGGCGCCGTCGGCACCCCCCTCTACATGTCCCCCGAGCAGACCACCGGCGAGGAGATCACCCCCGCCTCGGACCTCTACACCGTCGGCGTCCTCCTCTACGAGCTTTTTGCCGGGCACCCCCCCTTCCGCTCCGAAGACATCCGCACCCTCATGGCGATGCACGTCACCCGCGAGCCTGACGACCTCCTCAGCGTCGCGCCCGACACCCCGCCCCAGCTCGCCGCCCTCATCCACCAGTGCCTCGCCAAGTCCCCCTACGACCGCCCGCCGTGGGCCCACAGCATCGCGGTGTTGGTGCAGCTTACCCCCCGGGGGGCGTAACGTCCGGCCTGCTCGGCCGGACGAACGCCCCCGGCCCCCCCGTGACGGCAACCCCCCCGGGGGCGTACCGTCCGGCCTGCTCGGCGGGACGAACGCCCCCGGCCCCCCCCGTGACGGGGGGGCACCGACGGGTCGCTGGGGCGCTGGCGAGCGAGCCACAGGCGAGCGAGGAT
>CAUJGC010000184.1 GCA_963169075.1 Myxococcota bacterium | reverse complement strand
GTGCTTTTCCGGGGGGGTGGGGGGGCGTTGGCGGGGGGGCAGTGTTGGGGCGGGGGGCCGATGTCGCGCGACCACCTCTCGGTGAAGCCGACGCTGGAGGCGTGGGAGGCGCGGGCGCAGCCGGGTGAGCCGCTGGTGACGTATCAGCTGGGCGGCGCCAGGTCCTCGTATTACCTGGGGGATCTGGAGGCCATCGGGACGAGCGCGGCGTTCGTGGAGCGCTTCAAGCAGCCGTCGCGCTTCTTCGCGGTGATCCCGGTGAGCGCCCTGCCGACGCTGAACTACGAGATCCGCCGGGGGACGCAGCCGCGCCAGAACCTGCACGTGCTGGAGGATCGCTCCAGCCGCTACCTGCTGGTGTCCAACCAGCTGAAGGACGGCGAGGCGGAGCGCTCGGTGATCGCGAAGGCGATCCTGGAGGGCAAGCCGAAGCCGATCTACCCGACGGTGGTCAACGACGAGTCGGGGGCGAAGCAGTACCCGCTCTTCGACGGCAAGGTGCAGCTCCTGGGGTATGAGCTCTACCACGCGGACGAGGTGGACGCGCAGGGGGACCCGACCGAGGAGGCGCGAGCGCGTTGGCAGGCGCGGAAGAACCAGGGGGAGGCGCCTGTTTTCAAGACCGGCGAGCGGATGGTGATCCGCTATGTCTTCAAGGTGCTCAAGCGGATCTCGACCTCGTACAAGCTCTTTCTGCACGTGGACTACCCGGGCTCGCGGATCAACGGCGATCACGATCCGATCCTGGGCAAGCTGCCCACGACCCAGTGGCTGCCGGGGGACTACCTGGTGGACACGCAGTGGGTGGAGATCGAGCCGGGGTCCAGCTCGGGCGAGTGGACGATGTACATGGGCTTCTTCTCGGGGAACAACCGGATGAAGGTGACGCCCCGCTCGGCTCACGACGGCGTGGACCGGGTCAAGCTGGGCACGATCCAGATCGAGGCCTTCTAGCAGCACGAGGCGGTCAAGCGCGGCATGATCCTGATCATCGACGACGAGAAGAACATCCGGCGCACGCTCACGATGGTGGTGGAGGGCGAAGACTTCGAGGTCGAGAGCGCCGCCAGCGGCGAGGAGGGGCTGGCGCGGCTGGAGGAGTCCGGGGCGGACGTGGTGTTCCTGGACGTGCTCCTGCCGGGGCTCTCGGGGCTGGAGACGCTGCGCCGGGTGAAGGAGCTTGATCCGCAGATCGAGGTGGTGATGATCTCGGGGCACGCCTCGCTGGCGGACGCGGTGGAGGCGACGCGGCTGGGGGCGTTTGACTTTCTGGAGAAGCCGCTGGATCGGGAGCGGGTGCTGATCACGCTGCGCAACGCGCTCTCGCGGCGGCAGCTGAGCGCGCGGGTGCAGGCGGCCAGCGGGGGGGATGATCCCTTCGACATGATCGGGGAGACGCCCGCGATGCGCTCGCTGCGGCGCGAGATCGAGAAGGTGGCGCCCTCCAGGGGGCGGGTCTTGATCACGGGGGAGTCGGGGACGGGCAAGGAGCTGGTGGCGCGGGCGGTCCACCGGCTCTCGCCGCGGGCGCGTGGTCCCTTCATCAAGGTGAACTGCGCGGCGATCCCGAGCGACCTGATCGAGTCGGAGCTCTTCGGGCACGAGCGGGGCTCCTTCTCGGGGGCGGTGGGGCGCAAGAAGGGGCGCTTCGAGCTGGCGGACAAGGGGACGCTCTTCCTGGACGAGATCGCGGACATGTCGCTCTCGGCGCAGGCCAAGGTGCTGCGCGCGCTGCAGACCGGCGAGGTGTACCGGGTGGGGTCGGAGCAGCCGCTGGAGGTGGATGTGCGGGTGGTGGCGGCGACGAACAAGGATCTGCCGTCGGAGATCAAGGCGGGGCGCTTCCGGGAGGACCTCTACTTCCGCCTCAACGTCGTCCCGCTGAAGACGCCGCCGCTGCGGGAGCGGGCGGAGGACATCGCGGTGCTGGCGGAGTCCTTCATCGGGCACTTCTGCAGCGAGAACGGGATGCGCCGCAAGGGCTGCTCCCCCGAGGTCCACGAGGCGCTGCGGCGCTACGCCTGGCCTGGCAACGTCCGCGAGCTGAAGAACATCTGCGAGCGCCTGGTGATCATGGGCGCCGACCCGCTGACCGCCGCCGATCTGCCCGAGGAGATCGTCCCCCGCGCCGCCCTCCCCGGCACCCCCACCGGGGTGGCCCCCGGCTCCGTCTCCCTCAAGGACTTCAAGGAGATCGCGGAGAAGGGCTACATCGAGGCGACCATGCGGGCCTGCGCCTGGAACGTCACCCGCGCCGCCACCCAGCTGGGGATCGAGCGCACCAACCTCCACAAGAAGCTCAAGGCGCTCGGCATCGAGCGCGACGAGGAGTAAGCCGGGCGTTGCCGCGGCGCGCGACGGGTGGTATCGTCCAGCCACCGGGCCGCGCTCCAAACGGCCTCCCCTCAACCGTCGAGACATCATGGCTACCAAGAAGAAGAAAGCCCCCCCCACCCTCGCCACCTTCTCCATGTCCATCCTCTGGACCTGCACATCGTGCGGCTTCGTGCTGGAGGGGCGGCAGCCCCACATGGAGTGCCCCTCCTGCGAGGCCTACAAGACCGCCTACGTCAACCTCCCCCAGCACATCGAGGCGGATCTGCGGGCCAACCTCAAGAAGGGCCAGCACTTCAACGCCACCGAGGTCCGGCAGGAGCGCCTGCGCGTCATGCGCGAGGCCAACGCCCAGGACACCTTCTACGTCAAGGGCCGCTTCATGCCCTGAAGCCACCCCGAGGCCACGCCGCCCATGCCCGACCTCGCCTTCACCCGGCCACGCCGCCACGCCGCCGCCCTCGCGGCGGCGGCGGCGCTGCTCGTCGCCACCCCCGCCGCCGCACAGGAGCTGGGCGGCGCCTGGGTCGAGGCTGGCGCCAGCGCCTCCGTCCAGGTCACCTCCTGGGGAGCGCACTGCGGGCCGCGCCCCAAGGCCCCCGCCTGGGGCGCCAGCGGGCGGACCCTCCAGGCCACCTCGGCGGGCGGCGTCCTCGCCTTCCCGGCCCTCAAGCTCCGCAGCGACCAATGCTTCGCCGCCTCGCTGGCGCGCCCCCAGGCCTACACCCCCGGCAGCCTCACCCTCCGCTGCTCCACGCCGCCCGACGCCTCACCCTTTGAGTCCGGCGTCTACACCTTCACGCCCTCCGCCGACGGCCAGGAGCTGCGCTACACCGCCCGCGTCACCGCCTTCTGGAAGCTCCAGGGCGACACATGCAGCGCCGAGGCCCGCTACGAGCGACGCTGGCGACGCCCCGCCGAGGCCCCCGCCGAGACGCCCCAGCCCCTCGCCTCGGCCCAACCGCCGCCGCCGACCAGCGCCCCCCCGCCGACCAGCGCCCCCCCGCCGCCGGTCGCCAACCGCCGCGCCGCCCCCACCCCCGACGCCGACGCCGAGGCCGGCGTCATCCTCATCCCCGTCGAGGTCGAGCGACACGCCGAAGGCCCCGCAGGCGGCGCCGCCACCCCGCTGGTCCGCCCCACCGCCCCCGAGCCCGCCCCGAGCCGCCCGCCCACCCTCCTCCTCCTCGGCGCCGTCGCCGCCCTCCTCCTGGCCGCCGTCGCCGCCGCCCTCCTCGCCTGGACCCTCCGCCGACGCCGCGAGGCCGACCGCCTCCAGGCCGAGGCCCTGGAGGCCACCCGACACCAGCCCACCCCGCCCCGGCGCCCCAACCCCCAGGCCCGCTTCGCCCGCACCCTCGTCATCAACACCCCCGACGCCCCCCAGGCTCCCCCCGCCGACGCCGCCCCGCCCGAGCCCTCCACCGACCGCCTCGACACCTCCGTCGCCGCCATGGTCTGCCCCACCTGCGCCCGACGCTTCGAGATGGGCGCCGGGTTCTGCCCCTTCGACGGCCAGCACCTCGCCGCCGTCGAAGACCCCGCCCTCCTCCACAACGCCGGCTTCGCCGTCTGCCCGCGCTGCGCACGACGCTACCCCGAGGACGCCGCCTTCTGCCCCGAAGACGGCGAGCCCCTCAGCCCCCTCGAAGACCTCGACGAGCACCAGATCGCCTCCCCCCTCCTCATCTGCCCCACCTGCCAGCGCGAGTTCATGCCCGGCACCGCCGCCTGCCCCGACGACCACACCCCCCTCCTCGCCGTCGCCGGGCGACGCACCACAGGCCTCCCCCACGTCGGCGCCGGCCCCCTCACCCGCATCTGCCCCGA
>CAUJGC010000183.1 GCA_963169075.1 Myxococcota bacterium | reverse complement strand
TTACCGCGCGGCCGTGCGCAGCGGAACGGCCTGATTCGGACGCTGGGGCGGGTTTTCCTGTGTTTCCGCCGGCTTGGGTGTCAGATGCGCCCGCACCGCCTGGGCGGCCAGGAGGCGGAGGAGGGCAGGGCTCACGCGGGCCTGGCGAGGGCCGCCTGGATCTCGTCGTCGCTGAGGGCGAAGTCGTGGGGGTTGGTGGCGACGCGGCTCAGCATGAAGTCCACGAAGAGGCGCACCTTGGCCGAGAGGTGGCGGTTGTGGGGGTAGATCAGCCAGATCGCTGACGAGCGGTTGATCCACTCCGGGAGCGCGATCTGGAGGCGCCCCTCGCGGATGTCGCGGTAGACGATGAAGTCCGGGAGCACCGCCAGGCCGAGGCCCGCGCGGGCGGCGCTCAGGAGGGCGTCGCCGTTGTTGGACTGGACGCGCCCCTCGACCCGGATGGACACCTCGTCGCCCTCGGGGCTCTCGAAGGTCCAGCTGGAGCCCCCCGCCTGGAGGGTGTAGAGGAGGCACGCGTGCTGGCGCAGGTCCTCGGGGGTGCGCGGGACCCCGTGCCGGGCGAAGTAGTCCGGGCTCCCGCAGACGAAGGGCACCATCGGCGCCAGCTTGCGCGCGATCAAGGTCGAGTCCCGCAGCCGCCCGATGCGGACGGCCAGGTCGTAGCCCTCCCCGATGATGTCCACGTAGCGATCCGCGTAGTCCAGATCGACGCTCAGCTTGCTGTGCGCGCTGAGGAAGTCGGTGACCGCCGGGGCGACGTACTCCAGCCCGAAGGAGAAGGGCGCCGTCACCCGCAGCGTCCCCGTGGGCGTGGTCTGCATCCGCGAGACGGCCAGCTCGGCCTCCTGGAGATCGTCCAGGATGCGGGCGCACCGCTCGTAGAAGGCCTGGCCGACCTCAGTGAGGGCGACGCGCCGCGTGGTCCGCTGGAGGAGGCGCGCCCCAAGCCGCTCCTCCAGCCGCCCGATCTGCTTGCTGACGTGGGACTTGGACACGCCCAGCGCCCGCGCCGCCGCCGAGAAGCTCCCCGCGTCCACGACGCCGACGAAGGTCTGATGCTCTGAGAGGTTGGTCATGTCGCTGGCCCGGGCGGCCGCGCCCCCGTCGCCCCCGCCGCCCCGCCGCCCCCCCGCCCCCCCCCCCCCCCCCCCCCCCCCCCCCCCCCGCCGGAGGCATCGCGAGACCCTGTGCTATGGGATGATATGTTTGTGCTCTGTATATAAAATATTTGTATATAAATATATTTATTTTTGTTGGGTGCCTCCGGCGGCCGGGGGCGAGCCGCCCCCGGACCCCCTCTTACTCCCGCGCGGCGAGCGCGGCGAGCACCCGCGCCGGAGTGAAGGGCAGCTCGCGCAGGCGGATGCCCACCGCGTCATACACGGCGTTGGCGATCGCGGGGATCGACGGGTGCAAGGGGCCTTCGCCGGCCTCCTTGGCGCCGTAGGGGCCCTCGGGATCGTTGGACTCGACGATCAGCGACTCCAGCGCCGGGGTGTCCGCTGCGGTGGGGATCTTGTAGTCCAGCAGCGAGGGGCAGCGGTGGAGGCCGCGCTCGTCGTAGACCTGCGCCTCCATGATGGCCTCCGCGAAGCCCATGTAGGCGCTGCCCTCCATCTGCCCCTCGACGATCATGGGGTTGAGGGCCTTGCCGCAGTCGTGGGCCACCCAGATCGTGTCGACGGTGATGATCCCCGTCTCTTCGTCCACGCTCACCTCAGCCACATGCGCGGTGAAGGAGTAGGCCGGCGAGGCGCCGATGGTGCCGCCGCGGTAGTCGCCGCCGAGCTTGGGGGTGTTGTAGGAGCCCGTCGCGCCGAGCGTGGCGTGGCGCGCCTCCGCCAGCCGGAACGCCTCCCGCGAGGTCATCCGTCGGCTCGTGTCCAGGGCGTGGGCGTAGACGCCGCCGCCTGCGACGATCTCCTCGGGGGCGCACTCCCAGGAGGCCGCCACCGCCTCGCGGATGAGGGCCTTGAGCTTGCGCCCCGCGTCGATGCAGGCGTTGCCCACCATGAAGGTCACCCGGCTGCTGTAGGCCCCCAGGTCCACCGGGCAGAGGTCCGTGTCGCTGGAGACGACCTGCACGTCCTCGACCCGGCACCCAAGCTCCTCCGCCAGGATGTACGCCATCATCGAGTCCGAGCCCTGGCCGATGTCCGAGGCCCCGCAGAAGACCGTCACGAGCCCCGAGCGGTCGATCTTCACCTGGACCCCGGCCTGAGGCATCTCGTTGGGGTAGATGGGGTAGTTGGTGCCGGAGATGTACATCGACCCGGCGATGCCCACCCCGCGCCCTCGCGGCAGCTTCCCCCGCTTGGCCTTCCACCCCGAGGCCGCCTCCACCCGATCCAGGCACTGGAGGAAGCCGTTGGAGGTGATGCGCTGGCCGTTGACGGTCTCGGTGAAGTCCCCGATGAAGTTGCGGCGCCGGATCTCGATGGGGTCCAGGCCCACCTGCTCCGCGATCTCGTCGAGCTGCACCTCGAAGGCGAAGCGGGGCTGCACCGAGCCGTGGCCGCGCTTGGGGCCGCAGGCGGGCTTGTTGGTGAAGACCCGCGTGGCCTGGAAGGCGTAGGTGGGGAAGCGGTAGGGCGCGGTGAGGAGCTGCCCCGCGTAGTACGAGGTCACCAGCCCGAAGGAGAAGTAGGCGCCGCCGTCGATGGCGATCTGGCTCCGCACAGCCTGAATACGCCCCTCTTTGTCCACGCCCGTCTTGAAGCGCATCTTCATGGGGTGGCGTCCCCGGTGTGAGTAGAAGACCTCCTCCCGTGTATACAGGATCTTCACCGGGCGCCCCGTCACCATCGCCAGCTTCGCGACGCAGAACTCCAGATCAAAGGGCTCGCTCTTCCCCCCGAACGCACCCCCCAGGTTGGGCTGGATCACCCGGATCTGCGCCTCCTCCAGCTCCAGCACCCGCGCCAGCTCCCGGTGCAGGTAGTGGGGCACCTGGGTCGCGCTCCACACCGTCAGCCGCCCCCCCTTGTCGAAGTGCGCCACCGCGCAGTGCGGCTCGATGGGGGTGTGGGTCGTGTTCTCGAAGTAGAACTCCCCCTCCACCACCACGTCGCTCCCCGCCAGCTCGCCCTCCACGTCCCCGAACGCCAGGTCCACCCGCTTCCCGACGTTCCCCCGCTTGGCGATCTCGTTCACCACCACGTCCGGGCGCGCGATGGCGTCCTCAAACGAGAGGATCGCCGGGAGCGGCTCGTAGAGCACCCGCACCCGCATCGCCGCCTCGACCGCCGTCCGCTCATCCACCGCCGCGATGCACGCGATGCCGTCTCCGATATAGCGCCCCTTGTCCGGCGCCAGCGGGTACTCGTCCTGCGTCCACGGGATGATGCCGTACTTCACCGGCATGTCCTGACCGGTGATGAAGCCCACCACGCCGGGCATCGCCAGCGCCTCGCTGGCGTCGATGTCCAGGATCTTCGCGTGCGCGTGCGGACACCGGATGATCTTCGCGTGCAGCATCCGCGGCAGCTGGATGTCGTCCGCGTACACCGCCTCGCCGGTCACCTTCTTGAGCCCGTCCACCTTGCGGTTGCGCTGCCCCAGGACGGCGTAGCGCGCCGCCGCCTCGTCAGCCTCGTGGGCGGGGTGGTGGTGTTGGGCCGCTTCCTTCAGCGAGATCACGTCGCTCATCGGGTCACTCTGTGCAATCCACTGTCAATTTAACGTGTCAAGACAGCGCCGCAGCCGCCGCCTCGCGCCGACGATCCAGCGCACGCGCCGCGTCCTCGATCGCGTCCAGGATCTTCGTGTACCCCGTGCAACGGCACAGGTTACCCCCCAGCGCCTCCTGGATCTCCGCGCGCGTCGGCGCCGGGTTCGCCTCCAGCAGCGCCGCCGCCGACATCAAGATCCCCGGCGTGCAGAAGCCGCACTGCGCCGCGCCGAAGCGATCAAAGGCGTCCTGCAGCGGGTGCGCCTCCGCGCCCCGCGCCAGCCCCTCCACCGTCTGGATCGAGCGGCCCTGCGCCGTCAACGCCAACGTCAGACACGCCAGGTGCGGCGCCCCGTCGATCAGCACCGTGCACGCCCCGCAGTCCCCCTTGTCGCACCCCTGCTTCGTCCCCGTCAGCCGCAGCTCGTAGCGCAGCGCCTCACACAGCGTCGTCATCGGCGACACCAGGCACTCCGCCACCTCCCCGTTGACCTCCAGGCGACACCCTGTCTTCTTCACCTGCACGCTCCCACCTCACCGTCACGCTGCGAAACCCACCCCGCTCCACGCGCCCCACGCCGCCCGACGCTAGCACACCCCCAAGCTGCTGACAATCCGCCCCCCCGCTGTGCTATCCTCCCCCACCGCGAACACTCCCCACCCAAGGAGCCGCCATGGGCGTCATCTTCGACGAGTTCCAACACCACCTCGACCTCCTCCAGACCCAGCACGCCGACAACCCCCAGGCCCTCTGGGATGACCTCCTCCTCCTCTCCCTGGAGCGCGAGGCCATCGTCTCCGTCGCCTACGATGACGACCTCCTCCTCGACCGCATCCAGCACCTCCCCGTCCCCGACGACGTCCGACGCCTCATCCGACACGCCGTCGTCTGGGTCTGGAAGGACGAGGAGATGCACACCACCTACACCCGCGGCCTCCTCCTCCGCGACCAACCCTGGGACCTCAAGCTCCGCGCCCTCGCCCAGAACCTCCAGGGCCTCGTCGGCGGCTGGACCACCGCCACCACACAGCACCGACCCTGGGCACAGGCCCCCCTCTCCCGCGCCCTCGCCGCCACCCTCCAGCGCGTCGGCGCCCTCCTCGGCAAGATCCCCGACGCCGTCGAGCCCACCCTCCGCTACACCTCCTTCCGCGACTTCTGCCTCAACACCGTGGACGCCGAGCGCACCGCCGCCGTCGCCTGGCACCTCCTCGCCCAGCTCGCCCCCTCCATCCCCCACGCCACACCCCACGTCGCCGAGGCCTTCGCCCGCATCGCCCTCGACGAAGACCGACACGCCCAGGTCTTCGCGCACTTCGCCGCCGCCCTCACCGACGACGACCACCTCCAGCCCCACGCCACCGCACACACCCTCGCCGCGCAGGTCGCCGCCGTCAGCGAGTACTTCCTCCCCGTCGATCTCCGCCCCACCGCCACCCGCGCCCACACCCTCGGCTCCCACCTCGGCGCCGGAGCCCCCGTCCACATCCGCCAGGGCGCCCCAGGCGACCCCGGCCCCGACGCCCTCCGTGACCTCCTCGACGCCCTCGACCTCCCTCGCCTCGTCCACCTCCGCGCCGACGCCCGCGGCGTCCCCGTCCACGACCTCCGCGTCGCCGTCAAGCCCTCCTTCATGCTCGGCTACCACCGCCGAGACACCTCCAACCTCACCGACCCCGAGCTGGTCCAGGCCCTCACCGACGCCCTCCGTGACCTCGGCGTCCAGCACATCACCCTCCTGGAGACCCCCAACCTCTACGAGCGCCTCTACCAACACCGCGACGTCCACAGCGTCGCCCGCTACTTCAACTACGAACGACCCCACGCCTGGACCCTCCTCGACGCCTCGCAGACCCAGGAGCCCCACGCCTACGCCCGCGGCCTCGCACAGCACTCCATCGCCCGACCCTGGCGCGACGCGCACCTCCGCATCTCCTTCGGCAAGATGCGCTCCCACCCCACCGACCTCGCCTATCTCACCCTCGCCAACCTCGAAGGCCTCGGCGCCCGCAAAGACGACTACCTCTTCGCTGAGCGCCTCGCCCAGCGCGAGGCCGCCCTCATGATGATCCTCACCGACTTCCCCCCACACCTCGCCTTGCTCGACGCCTGGGACTCCGCCGCCGACGGCCTCGTCGGCATCCTCGGCTGCCCCGACCCGCCCGCACCACACCGCCTCTACGCCTCCACCGACGCCCTCGCCCTCGACCTCGTCGCCGCACGCCACATGGGCCTCCGCGACCCCGCCCGCTCCTCCTTCCTCCAGCACGCCCTCCACTGGTTCGGACGCTTCGACACCACACCCCCCGTCCACGGACCCGACCAACCCCTCCCCGACTGGAGACACCCCGAGCACACCGAGCTGGACGCCTTCCTCACCGCCCTCGCCTCACCGATCTACACCCTCGCCAGCGGGCAGGGCAGCCTCTTCACACCCCCCATGGACCCCCAGGCCTTCCCCCCGCGCGACGAGTCCTCCTCCCTCCGCGCCGCACGAGAGGCCGTCCGCTGGGTCGTCGGGCTCTAACACCCCGTAAATGGGGGGGGTGTGTGCCTCCGGCGGCGGGTTGCAGCGCCCCTGGACCCCTGACCCCTCTCCGCGTCGTCGAACCTGATAGGCAACTGAAACGGGGGTGAGGTATAAAGACGGGACAGGTGGCCCGCGCGCCGCTGCACGGCCTTCGCCCTCAGGAGCCTCACCGATGTACCTGCGACGCTTCAAGTTGAGCCATGTGAAGCTGTTTGATGCGCTGGAGTGGAGCCTACCCGCGGGGGTGACGCCTGAGGGCTGGCACGTCATCATCGGGGACAACGCCTCGGGCAAGTCGACGATCCTGCGGGCGCTCGCGCTGGCGTTGATGGGACCACCGAACGCGCTCGCGAGTCGGGTGGATCTGGGGGCGATGATGACCTCGGGGCAGGCTGATTCGCGCGTGGAGCTGGAGCTGGACTACGACAGCGAGCTTGATCCCTTTGTCGGGGGAGGCCCGTTGCCTGCGGCTTCCGTTGGCGCGCTGCTGGAGCTGGCGCGCGCTTTGGACGGGCGCGCTGAGGTGACCGTGAAGGGGGGCAAGCTCAAGAAGCTCTCGCCGCCGAGCCGCCACCTCTGGGGAGGGGGCCGCGGCTGGTTCAGCGCGGGCTTCGGCCCGCAGCGGCGCTTCACCGGCGGGGATAAAGAGTACGATCGCCTCTTCTTCTCACACCCCAGGCTCGCCGCGCACCTCTCCCTGTTCGGAGAGGACATCGCCTTGACCGAGGCCTTGCGCTGGCTCCAACAGCTGCGCTTCAAAGAGCTGGAGGAGGAGCGCGAGCTGCGGCTCCTCGCAGACCTGCGCGCCTTCATCAACCAGCCTGGCTTCTTGCCGCATGGCGCGCAGCTCAAGGAGATCTCCTCCAGCGGCGTCTTCTTCAGCGACAGCCGCGGGGTGGATATCACGCTGGACGCCCTCAGCGACGGCTTCCGATCGATCCTGAGCTTCACGCTGGAGCTGATCCGCCTCCTGGCGCAGGCCTACGGCGAAGAGGGCTTGTTCATCTCAGCGGGCGCCTCGATCCGGATCGATCGACCGGGGCTCGTGCTCGTCGACGAGATCGACGCCCACCTCCACCCCTCCTGGCAACAGCGCATCGGCCGCTGGTTCTCGACCCACTTCCCCAGGGTGCAGTTCCTCGTGACCACCCACAGCCCGCTGGTCTGCCAGGCAGCGATTACGGGGAGCATCTTTCGTCTCTCAGAGCCAGGGACAAGCGAAGAAGCACGATTCTTGTCGGGTGTCGAGCTGGGGCGGCTCCTCTACGGCGACATCCTGGAGGCCTACGGCACCGAAGCCTTCGGCTTCATCGATCGCTCCCCCGAGGGACGCCAGCTCCAGGCCGAGCTGGCCGCGCTCAACGCGCGCGCCATGCACGGCCCGCTCTCTGAGGCAGAGGCCAGCCGCCGCGACCAGCTTCGGGCGATCCTGCCGCTGACGAGCGCCGCGCCTGAGTCTGCGGTCGAGGAGCAGCTGGAGCGGCTGCTCCTCAAGGCGAAGCGCTTCACCGCAGCCAAGGCCCACACAGGAGCCGAAGAGCTGCCATGATCCGCCTCCACCCCCCACCGCTCACCCCGCCTACAGCGCAGCTCCTCATGGCGTTGCAACAGGACGTTGACGCGCTGGCGACCTACGAGGAGCGAGTCACTGCCGCCAAGAAAGCCTGGGATGGAAAGGCCAGCACCTCAGCTAAAAAGGCTGCTTTTCAGGAGATCAAGGGAGCGCTCACGGATATGCTCTGGGGCCAGCGCTGCCACTATTGCGAGGACTCCTGTGCCGATGAGATCGAGCACATGCGCCCCAAAGATCTCTATCCAGACCAGGTGTTCTGTTGGGATAACTATGCTTACTCCTGTGGGCCTTGCAACGGTCCCAAAAACAATCAATTCGCCGTGCTTGATGCCAACGGCAGTCTGCTTGAGGTGAGCCGAAAGCGCGGCGCCTCTGTAGTTCCACCCTCTCCAGGCACTTATGCGCTCCTTGACCCGCGGATGGAAGACCCTCTCGATGCGCTTTGGCTGGACCTTGATGGGACTTTTTTGTTCAGCGAAATTGATCAAGACCTATACCTCTCGCTAGACAAGCAAGATGCATCGCGGCGAGAGAGGGCACGCTATACCATTCAGGTTTTAAGGCTGAATCGACCGACGCTTGTCAGGATGAGGCAGCGTGCTTTTGATGACTATAAGGCGCATATGCAGATCTACAACATGGCGCAGAACTTCAAGCAACTCGGCATGGATATGGAGGAAGAGCTGCAGGGAGCGATGCGCTGTCTCAAGACGGGTGTGCATCGCACGGTCTGGGAGGAGATCAAGCGCCAGCGCGAGGTGCTTGGGGACTCCACGTTGAAGGACCTCCTCCGGCAGTGCCCCGAGGTCTTGAGCTGGTGAGCGGCGCTCGCCCCTCCTCTCCGCTGGAGTTTTATGGCGACGCGCCCCCCAGCTCCCGCCACGCCCTACGCGACCTCCCCGATACAGCGCCTCGCGGGGGTGGAGGCGGTGCGGCTGCGTCCGGGGATGTATATCGGTGACCCCGCGGCGCCAGAGGCGCCGCTACACCTGCTGCGCGAGGTGCTGGGCAACGTGGTGGATCTGGCGCTGGTGGGCCGGGCGAGCTGGGTGGCGGTGAGCCCAGCGGGCTCGCCTGAGCCCGCCGGGCGCCCTGACCGCGGGCTCAGAGGCGGCTGATGATGCCGTCCACGACCTGCTGGGTGGTGGCGTCTCCGCCGAGGTCGCGGGTCTTGACGCCGGCCTCCAGGGTGTCGGAGACGGCGCGGGTGATGCGGGCGGCGATCTCGGCCTGGCCGAGGTGCTCCAGCATGGCGCAGGCGGGGAGGAGCATGGGGATGGGGTTGGCGACGCCCTTGCCAGCGAGCTGGGGGGCGTCGCCGTGGATGGCCTCGAAGACGGCGATGTCGTCGTTGTAGAGGGCGCCCTGGGTGCCGGTGATGCCGCCGACGATGCCCGCGCCCAGATCGCTGAAGATGTCGCCGTAGAGGTTGCCCGCGAGGACGACGTCGTAGCGGTGGGGGCGGAGCATGAGCTGCATGCAGGCGTTGTCGACGATGAGCTTGTCGAAGGCGATGTCGGGGTACTCGGCGGCGACCTTCTCGGCGGCGGCGATGAAGACGCCGTCGGTCTTCTTCATGATGTTCGCCTTGTGGATCAGCGTGACCTTCTTGCGGCCGTTCTTGCGGGCGTACTCGAAGGCGTAGCGGCTGACGCGCTCGCAGCCGCGGGAGGTGACCACCTTCATCGCGGCGACCAGGTCGGGGCGCACCATGTGCTCCAGGCCAGCGTAGATGTCCTCGGTGGACTCGCGGATGAGGACGATGTCCACGTTCTGGTGGCGGGCGGGGACGCCGCGGAGGTTGCGGATGGGGCGCACCGCCGCGTAGAGGTCGAGCTGCTTGCGGAGCGTCGCCGCCGGGGTGCCGTACTCGTTGTCCGCCGGGGTCACCAGCTTGCCGCGCAGCGCCACCTTGTTCCGCTTGATCGACTCCAGCGTCTCCTTCGGCAGGACCTCGCCGGTCTTCTCCCAGGCGTCGTGTCCGGCGGGCATCTCCTCGAACTCGACCTGGGCGCCGGCGGTCTGGAGGATGGAGAGGACAGGGGGGATCAGCTCGCGGGTGATGCCGTCGCCCGGGATGAGGGTCACTTTGGGGGTCATAGAGAGCCTCGCGCTATGTAGATGTGTTATAAATTCAGTTGAAATATGTATATTTCAGCGCCGGGGGAGGGCGTCGATGATGGCCTGGGTCAGCTCGGCGGTGGAGGCGGTGCCGCCGAGGTCGCCGGTGCGGACCCTGCCCGCTTCGAGGACGGTGTCCACGGCGGTGTTGATGCGCTGGGCGTTGCGGCGCTCCCCGATGTAGTGGAGCATCATGGCGGCGGAGAGGAGGAGGGCGATGGGGTTGGCCTTGCCCTGGCCGGCGATGTCGGGGGCGGAGCCGTGGACGGCCTCGAAGACGGCGCACTTGTAGCCGATGTTGGCGCCGGGGACGAGGCCGAGGCCGCCGACGAGGCCCGCGGCGATGTCGCTCATGATGTCCCCGAAGAGGTTCTCCAGGAGGATGATGTCAAAGCGCGAGGGGTCGCGGCCGATCTCCAGGCAGATGTTGTCCATCTCCATGAACTCGGACTCGACGAAGGGGTAGTCGGCGGCGACCTCGCGGACGACGTCGCAGAAGAGGCCGTTGGTGAGGCGGGTGACGCCGGCCTTGTGGGCGACGGTGACCTTGCGGCGTCCCTCGTTGCGGGCGTGCTCGAAGGCGAAGCGGGCGATCTCCTCGGAGGCCTTGCGGCTGATCATCATGAGGGCGGTGGCGACGCCGGGGGCGACGGTGTGCTCCAGGCCGGCGTAGAGGCCCTCGGTGTTCTCGCGGACGACGACGAGATCGACGTTCTCCCAGGGGGTCTTGACGCCGGGGAAGGAGCGGACGGGGCGGTGGGAGGCGTAGAGGTCCAGCGCCTTGCGCAGGCCGACGTTCACGCTGGTGAAGCCCTTGCCGACAGGCGTGGTGATGGGGCCCTTGAGGGCGATGCGGTTGCGCTTGATCGAGTCCAGGACGACCTGGGGCAGCGGCTCGCCGTAGGTGTCCATGATGGAGGCGCCTGCGTTGGTCTCCTCCCAGTCGATGTGGAGGTCGCAGGCCTTCAGGATCTCAAGGACGGCGGCGGTGACCTCGGGGCCGATGCCGTCGCCGGGCAGGAGGGTGAATCGATAGTGCATGATGCCTCGCGGTGGGGCAGGGGGTGGTGCCAGAGAGGAGCCCAGCCCGCGCGGCGCCAAGCCGGGGCCGGACGGGCGCGGACTATAAGCGGCGTCGCGGGCGATAGCAAGGCCGCCTACCCGCGCGGGCGCAGCAGCGCGGTGAGGAGCCACCCGTGGGGGAGGAGCAGGTCGTCCCAGCCCGCGTCGTCGGCGCGCCGGGCGTCCAGGAGGGCCAGGTTGGCGGTGGTGAGGCGCTCGGCGGCGCCGGTGAGGACGGTGAGGAGCGCGTCGAGCCCCGGCGAGTGGCCGATGAGGAGGAGGGTGCGCGCGTCGTCGTGGTGGCGGCGCAGGGCGTCGAGGAGGGCGTCGTCGCTGGCCTCGTAGATCTCCGGGCAGAGGCGGGCCGGGATGGCGAGGTCGAGGCCGAGGCGCTGGAGCGTCTCCTGGGTGCGGGCGCTGTCGCTGAGGATGACGCGATCGGGGCGCCAGCCGCGCTCCAGGAGGAGTCGCCCCATGCGCGGCGCGTCGCGCCGCCCGCGCTTGTTGAGGGGGCGGAGGTGGTCGGTGGGGGCGTCGGTGGTCCAGTCGCTCTTGGCGTGTCGCATGAGGATGAGGCGTCGCGTCATGGGAGGCTCGGCGTGTGCGGGGGTGTTGACAGCGCGGCGCGGCGCGTGCACCGCTTGCGGAGGAGGGGCCGGGGCGCGGTGCGCCGGCCCGGAGGCGAGCGAGGAGGAGCGGCGATGCTGGAGCGGGTGATCGAGGGCGCGGCGGTGAGACTGGTGCAGGGGGATCTGACGCGGCAGGCGGGCCTGGACGCGATCGTGAACGCCGCCAACGAGGACCTGGTGGCGGGTGGCGGCGTGTGCGGGGCGATCTTCCGCGCGGCGGGGGTGGAGCTTCCGGCGGCGTGCGCGGCGGTGGTGGCGTCGCGGGGGCGGCTGAAGGCGGGGGAGGCGGCGCTGACGACGGCGGGGGCGCTGGAGCTGGGCGGGATCATCCACGCGGTGGGGCCGCGCTGGGGTGGCGGCGTGCGGGGCGAGAACATCCAGCTGGAGGCGGCGTGGCGGAGCGCGCTGGAGGTCGCGGCGGAGGCGGGGCTGCGCCGGGTGGGGTTCCCGTCGATCAGCACCGGGATCTTTGCGTTCCCGGTGGATCGCGCCGCGCAGATCGCGCTGGCGACGGTGGGCCAGTGGCTCAAGGCCAACCCCGGGCGGCTGGATGAGGTGCGGGTGGTGCTCTTCACCGCCGAGGACCTCCAGGTCTATGCGCACGCGCTGACGGACGTGGCGCGCACCCAGCTTGGGGAGTAGAGGGGGGTCTGGGGGGCGCTGACCCCCAGCCGCCGGAGGCCACCCCAAAACCAGGAGTAAAATAAAAAGTATAGAGGTAAATTGTATTTTTGTTAAGGGGTTGGGGTTACCAACCGCGG
>CAUJGC010000182.1 GCA_963169075.1 Myxococcota bacterium | reverse complement strand
CGGCGGCTGGGGGATGCTCCCCCACCCCCCCGCTCATCCGCGGCGTCGAAGCCGTCGCACCCCCGCCGCCCGCCCTGGGGCGCGGTGCGCCCCAGCGACCCCCAGCGCCACCCCGCCGAAGACCACCCCGCCCAACCCCAGCTGAAGCAGCGGCGCCCACCCCGCGCCACCCCAGCGCAAGAGCCCCCAGGCCGCCGCCGCGCCCGCCCCGCCCGCCAGGAGCGCCCGCCCGCCCGACGCCGCCAGCGCCCCGAGGCGCACCGGCGCGTGGCGCACCCGGAAGACGAGCACCGTCACCGCCGCGTTCAGCGTGATCCCCGCCACCGACGCCCACGCCAGCCCCACCACCCCGCCCAGCTCCCCAAGCCAGCCGTAGAGCGGCGCCGCCAGCACCACCACCCCCGTCCCGATCAGCATCGGCTCCAGCGTGTTCTGGCGCGCATAGAACCCCCGCGCCGCCACGCTCTGCACGCTCCACGCCGCGATCGCCGCGCAGAGCACCGCCAGGATCGCCGCCGTCTCCCGCGCGTCCTCCGGCGTAAAGAGCCCCCGCTGGTAGGCCACAAAGACCACCGGCTCCGCCAGCACCCCAAGCCCAAGCGAGGCGATCAAGGCGAAGAAGAGCGTGTTCGCCAGCGAGCGGGTCAGCGTCTCCGCCATCTCCTCCACCCGCCCCTCGTTCCAGAGCCGGCTCAAGAAGGGCAGCGCCGCCTGACCGGCCGCCTGACCGATGATCGCAAAAGGCACCAGCATGAGGCGACGCGCGTTGTTGAGGTGCGTCACCGTCCCCGCGTCCAGATAGGAGCCAAACCACCGCAGCAGCCACTCGTCCACGCTCACCAGGCTCACCCCGAGCATCAGCGGCAGCGCCAGCTTCAGGTAGGTCTGGAAGCCCGCCGAGCGCAGCTCCAGCCGCGGGCGGTAGCGCAGGTGCGGCCACGCCGCCACCAGCGGGATCAAGAGCGGCCCCACCACCGCCCCCGCCAGCGCACCCCAGGCGAAGCCCGCCACCCCGAGCCACGGCCCCAACACCACACCGCCCAGGATGATCATCACATTATAGACGATCGGGATCGCCGCGACGTGCGCGAAGCGCTCCCGCGAGAGGAGCGTCGCCTGGAGCAGCCCCCCCAGCGTGAAGCAGAGCATCGCTGGCAGGACGATGCGCGTCAGCTCCACGCAGAGCGCCAGCTGCTCCGGCCCGAACCCCGGGTTGAGCAGCGGCACCAGCCACGGCGCAAAAAGCTCCCCCAGGACCACCGCCGCCGCCACCAGGAGCCCCACCCCCGTCGCCACCGTCGAGAAGAGCCGCCACCCGCCCTCCTCGTCACCCGCCGTCAGGTGGCGCGAAAAGAGCGGGATGAAGGTGATCGAGAGCGTCCCGCCCGCCAGGAAGTAGCTCAAAAGATCCGGGAGCGTGAAGGCCGCAAAGTAGGCGTCCGTCGCCCCCGTCGCCCCCTGCTGCGCCGCGATGACCGCCTCCCGGACAAAGCCGATGACCCGGCTCAAGAGCGCCGAGCCCACCATCAGGAGCGTCGCCAACCCCAGCCGACGATGCAGGCTCCGAGCCTCTGTCACGCCTCCTCCTCTGCGTTGCCAAAGCGCGAACGCCGCGCTATCATCCGCCCCCAGGATCACCTCCTGGGAGCGTAGCCCAAGGGCAGAGGCAGGGGACTTAAAATCCCTCAAGTGTGGGTTCGAATCCCACCGCTCCTACTCCCCCCACCTACCCCGTAGGCGCCGGGACCCACGAGGGCAGGATGAAGAAGCAGATCAGCGCCACCCCCAGGTAGATCATGCGCAGCGTGGTCGCCAGCGAGAGGAGGCGGCGCTGGCGCTCCACCAGCGGCCCCGCGGCCCCGTCTGCGACCCCCTCCAGGCGCCCGCTGCGCCGGTTGCCCGGCAGGAGCAGCACCGCCGCCGTGAGCGGCAGCACCGCCACGAGCCCCACCTGGGTGACCCGCTCGATGAAGTAGGCGTTGAGGACCAGGCCGACAAAGAGCACGACGCTGATGACGGAGGCCGTGACGCGCCCTGTGGTGACGCGCACGGCGCGCTCCAGAGACTCCTCGCTCAAGGTGACGCTCCTGCGATGGGGTGAACCACGGTTCATAAGCAAAGCGCCTCGCCCTCCCGACGGGAGACGAGGCGCTGGAGGCGGCCCCGAGGCCGCCGACGCGAGGGCTTCAGCTCAGGGGAAGCTGTTGGTCACGCGATCGATCGAGGAGACCGCGCCCCCCGACCAGTCGATCGTGCCGACCTCCCAGAACTGCCCGGTGCGCTCCAGGTACTTGTCGCGGTACTGGAAGACGAGGGTGGAGCGCAGGTAGATGCGGATGGTGGCGTAGCTCGGGCCGTAGCCGTGGTCGTCGAAGTAGTAGACGCCCACGCGGTAGGCCAGATCCTCGGGGTTGTTGAGGTTGATGTTCTCGGGGCCCGCGCCGTCGGTGTCGTCGATGTCGAGGCTGGGGTCGTCGTTGCTGGAGGAGTTGGAGCCCCAGTTCGGGCTGACGTTGAGCCAGTAGCAGTCCCAGGGGCTCGCGTTCCAGTTGGCGTTGCGGTTGGGGTTGAGGACGTGGAGATCCAGGTCGGTCCCGCGGCCCACGCCGGTGTCGGTCTGGTTGGGATCACCCGGGGTGTCCCAGACCAGCTGGACGTGGATGTCCTCGTCGGGGACGGCGATGACGGTGATCTGGGAGGTCTCGCAGCTGGGGGTGTTGTTGGCGTCGTAGACGCGCAGCTCGAAGACGTAGCGGCCGGCCAGATCAAGGAAGAACTGCGGGGTGGCCGAGCGGGCGTTGGGGGAGAACTGGGCCGTGGAGTCCGCCGGGCGCTCCACGACGGTCCACTCGTAGCCCTGGATGGCGCTGGCGTTGTTGGGATCGTCGGGGTCGGTGGAGTCGCTGGCGTCAAACGCGATGGTGTCCAGCGGGATCGCGTCCAGGCTGGTGCCCCAGATCCCCGAGGAGCCCACGATGCGCGCCTTGGCGACGGCGGTGGGGCAGGCGTTGTTGCTGCCGCGGCCGTTGACCGGGATCTGGAGGGGGTCCTTGGCCGTGTCGTTGGAGCGGATCTCCAGGGTGCCCTCGTTGGCGACCTCGGCCTCCGGGGCGTAGTTCAGGACGAAGCTGGCCGTGCCGTCCACCGGGATGATGAGGGGCTCGTCGGGGAGGTTGCCCGGGAGGGAGTCCACGAAGAAGACCTCATCGCTGCCCGCCAGCATCGAGATGTCGCTGACCTCCAGATCCTTGTTGGGCGAGCAGTTGGTGATGGTCACCGTCCGGGCGGTCACGCCGCCGATGAAGCCGGTCACGAAGTCGATGCCCGTCTCGTCCGAGACGAGGATGCAGGGCTCCTGACCGTTGGCGCTGATGTCGATCTCGAAGGGCCGCTCGTCCGGATCGTTGGAGTAGACCTGGAAGACGGTCAGATCCTCGCCGTCATCGCGGGGGTTGTAGTTGATGCGGACGTCGAGGGTCTGCAGGTAGGTCAGCTCCTCGGGGAAGGCGCCGTCCTGCTCGGCGTCGAGGCAGGGGCCCTCGTCGCCCTGGGGGAAGCAGAAGGAGAACTCCTCGGCGTTGGAGCCGAACTCGAAGCGCTCCAGCTTGAGGGGCGCGCGCCCCTCGTTCTGGAGGGTGAGGCGCTTGAGGGCGGTGCCGCCCGCCGGGACGCGGCCGAAGATCACGCGCGCCGGACCCGCGATGTCGGGCTCCAGATCGCTCGTGTCCACGGGGACCTCGATGGTCCGGTTGCCGCTGTGGGTGACGATGATCTTGCCCGAGTCCTTGATCGTGTCCTGGGGGGTGTAGGTCACGGTGAGGGCGATGGTCTCGTTGGGCTTGACCTCGACGGTGCCGTCGGGGGTGGTGTCCTCGGACCAGCCGAACTCGCGGACGCGGTCGCCGGGGCGCGGATCCTCCAGCAGCTCGAACTGGAGCTTGGCCGTCGCCTTGGTGCTCTTGTTGGTGACGAAGAGCGTCTGCGTGGCGGTCTCGTTGAGGGCCACCGAGGGGAAGGTGATGCTGCCCGGCTCGACCGCGATCTCGACCTTCTCCACCTCAGCGATGGAGTCGGAGTCGCAGGCCGCGCCAGCGAGGAGGGTCAGGAGGCCCGCGCCGAGGAGGGCGATCCGCCACCCGCCGCGCGCGGCAACGCCAGGACATCTCTGGGGGGCCTGGAGGCCCTGACCTCGACTCAACTTCCACATGAGCTTCACCTCACTCAGGTATCATACAACCATTCAGACGACATCATCCAGCGAGAGAGGTCGGTCGCGGCTCGCGACCAGGCCAGGACATGTCGCTGGCACTATACGTCCCCCGGGTCCAAAGATCAACACGGCTTGACACGTCCGCGCCGTCCGGGAGGGGGACGAGGCTGGGAGCGCGCCGCCTCGCGCGCGCGCTGGACGATGTACGATGAGGTGGGAGGGGTGGGTGAAAAAAATCATCGCGGGCTGGAACTTTCCAGGGGGGGCGTTGTCAGGACCTCTCAGCAGCGCATCGCCCGCCTGCCCGCCGCCGCGGGCCCGCCCCAGGAGCGTCCCATGTCCGAGCAGCCCTCTGCCGTCCCCTCCCCTTCTTCATCGGCCGCGCCGTCTGCGGCGGCGCTCTACGCGCAGGATCTGGCGCTCGTGGAGGCGTGCGCCGGGGGGTGTCGCCGCTCCTGGGTGGTGCTCCTGGAGCGTTACGAGCGGACGCTCCACTACGCGATCCTGAACGCGCTGCGGGCCTACGGCGCGCATGCGCCTGAGGAGCGCGTGGCTGATCTTCAGGGCGATCTCATCGTGGCGCTGGTGCAAGAGGATTGCAGGAAGCTGCGTCAATACAGCGGGCGGAGCCGCCTGGAGTCCTGGCTGAAGGTGGTCGCGACGAACCACGCGCTGGACGCGCTGCGCCGCCAGCGGCCGATGGTGAGCCTGGATCAGGACGCGGAGCCCTCGGCCCACCTGCGCCGGACGCTGGAGGCTCCTCAGGAGGCCGCCGACGAGGCGCTGGGGTCGCGCCAGCTGCACGAGGCGCTCTGGGCGCTGGCGAAGGAGCTGCCCGCGGACGACCAGCGCTTCATCGATCTCTTCTGCCGCCACGAGCTGTCGTTTGAGGCCATCGCGCGGGTGATGGAGACGACCGTCGGCGCGGTGTATGCGCGCAAGAACCGGGTCCGCAAGAAGCTCCGGGCGCTGGCGACGGAGCGCGGGCTGACCCCCCCGGCTGCGTAACGTCCTGCTGCGCTTCGCTTCACAGGACGAACGCAGCCGGTCCCCCCCGTGACGGGGGGACACCGACGGGTCGCTGGGGGGGGCGCTGGGGGGACGCTGGGAGGACGCTGGGGGAGGGGTGGCGAGCGAGCGCAGCGAGCGAGGAT
>CAUJGC010000181.1 GCA_963169075.1 Myxococcota bacterium | reverse complement strand
GGCCCGGCGCCCCCCCCCCCCCCCCCCCCCCCCCCCCGGGGGGGGGGGGGCCGCGGGGGGGGGGGGGGGGGGGGGGTGGGGGGGGGGGGGGGGGGGGGGAGAGGGGAGCCTACTTCTTGATGCGGTAGTGTGGGGTGTCGTCGGAGGGAGTCGGCGTCGGTGTTGAGGGGGTCGGGTCGGCGCTCGGGGGCGCGCAGACGCAGGCGTCACCGTTCGCCTGGTAGCTGGTGCAGTCGCCGTGAGCGCGGTGGGCGCTGAGCGCCGGCGCGCCGATGGTGATGAGGTGCGCCGCGCTGGGGTTGCCCGGCGGCACGTGGCAGACCGTCACGTCGCCGCGGTCGTCGTCCCGGTCGGCGCGGGGGCCGCGGTCGTGGTCGTGGTCGTGACCATGATCATGCTTGTGATCGTGCTTGTGATCGTGCTTGTGGTCGTGGTCATCGCAGCTGGCATGATCATCGTGGTGGTGATGTCCCTTCTTCTTATCTTTCTTCGCGTGCTTCTTCTCCTTCTTCTCCTTCTTGGCCTTGCCTTTGCCGTGAGCGTCAGCGAGGGAGGGCAGGGCGAAGGTGGTCGCGAAGGTGAAGAGGAGCGCAGCGGCGATGGTGAGCGAGCGGTGCATGGTGGCATCCTCCGGAGTGAGGTGTGTGGGAGCGCCGCGAGCCGACGCCCAAAACGACCGCTGGGGTGATAGACGGGGCGCCGCGGGGCTTATTCACCGGGTGTTTTGAGGTCGTCGGCGTCGATGTGGGGCGGGTTGACATCGGGTGGAATACGGTAGAGTCTGCCGGGTTTGAATCCACCGCGGCGCCTCGGCGGGGCGCAGCGGCGGTCGGATGGCGGGCAGGACGGAGGCTTCATGGCGGACGGTGTGCAGGGGACGCAGGATGATCTGGCGGCGATCGAGCAGATCGCGGAGGCGCGGCAGCAGATCCTCTCGGAGGTGCGCAAGGCGATCTATGGGCAGCAGGAGGTGATCGATCACCTGCTGATCGCGCTCTTTGCGCGCGGGCACTGCCTCCTGATGGGTGTGCCCGGGCTGGCGAAGACGCTCTTGATCAGCACGCTGGCGCAGATCCTGGACCTCTCGTTCAACCGCATCCAGTTCACGCCGGACCTGATGCCGAGCGACATCACGGGGACGGACATCCTGGAGGAGGATCACGCGACGGGGCGTCGCTTCTTCAAGTTCATCCGGGGTCCGATCTTCTCGAACCTGCTCCTGGCGGACGAGATCAACCGGACGCCGCCGAAGACGCAGGCGGCGCTCCTGCAGTCGATGCAGGAGTATCAGGTGTCGGCGGGGGGGACGACCTACCCGCTGGAGCTGCCCTTCCTGGTCTTCGCGACGCAGAACCCGATCGAGCAGGAGGGGACCTACGCGCTGCCCGAGGCGCAGCTGGACCGCTTCATGTTCTTCCTGACGGTGGACTACCCGGACGCCGACGCGGAGTTCGAGATCGTGAAGAACACGACGGGTGCGGTGCGCCCGGCGTTCAAGAAGGTGTTGACGCCGGAGGACATCGTGCGCTTGCAGCAGGTGGTGCTGCGTGTGCCGGTGTCGGATGACGTGATCCGCTACGCGGTGAACCTCTGCCGGGCGACGCGCCCCGGCGAGGGGGGGCCGGACTTTACGCGGGAGTACCTGGCGTGGGGCGCGGGGCCTCGTGCGAGCCAGTATATGGTGCTGGCGGGGAAGGCGCGGGCGATCCTCCAGGGTCGTAAGCATGTGGATCGCGAGGACATCCAGGCGATGGCGCTCCCGGTGCTGCGCCACCGGATGGTGTTGAACTTCCACGCCGAGGCGCAGAAGGTCACCACCGACGCGCTGATCAAGCGCCTGCTTGAGACGGTGCGCTGAGTATGACGGACGGAGCGGGCTCGCAGCGGGAGCGCTACCTCGACCCGGCGCTGCTGATGCAGCTTGGGAACCTTCAGGTGCGCGCGCGGAGCGTGGTGGAGGGGACCATCGCCGGGATGCACCGCTCTCCCCACAAGGGCTCCAGCGTCGAGTTCGCAGAGTACAAGGAGTACTCGCCAGGCGATGAGATCAAGCATATCGACTGGAAAGCGTATGGAAAATTTGATAAATATTATGTAAAACAATTTGAGGACGAGACGAACCTCCAGGCGTGGCTGGTGGTGGACGGCTCGGGGTCGATGGAGTTCGGGAGCGAGGGGGTGACGAAGCTTGCGTATGCGCAGACGTTGGCGGCGTCGCTGGCCTACTTCCTCTTGCGTCAGGGGGACGCGGCGGGGGTGATGCTCTTTGATGCGGGGCCTGGGCTGCTGCTGCCGCCCAGCTCGAAGCGGACGCACCTGGATGACGTGGTGCGGGTGCTGGAGCGGCTGGAGGGCGGGGTGGGGCGCCGGACGGATCTGGCGGCGGCGCTCTCCGCGATGGCGGAGCGGGTGCGTCGTCGGAGCCTGGTGGTGATCATAAGCGACATGCTGGATCACAGCCCGGAGGTGATGAACCTGGCGAAGGTGCTGCGGCGTCGTCGGCAGGAGGTGGCGATCTTTCATCTGGTGGACCCGGCGGAGCTGGAGCTGCCGTATGAGGGGCTGACGATCTTCGAGGGGCTGGAGGGGGAGGAGGAGCTGCTGGTGGACCCGGACGATCTGCGGGATCGCTACCAGCAGGAGATGGCGGCGCACCTGGAGGCGCTGGCCCGCGGGTGCCGCGAAGGGGACATCGAGTACCAGCGGGTGTTGACGACGACGCCGCTGGAGCGGGTGCTTCTGGACTTTGTTGAGGGGCGCCTGGTGCGCGCCCGCCGCTGAGGAGGCTGGAAGGGGCGCGATGCATTTTCTCAACCCGCTCTTCCTGGTGGGGCTCCTGGCGGCGTCGCTGCCGATCATCATCCACTTGATCAACCGCCAGAAGGCGGTGCGCCGCCGCTTCCCGGCGATGGAGTTCCTGCGGCGGAGCCAGCAGAAGCTGGCGCGTCGGCTGAAGGTGCGGCACCTGCTGCTGCTGGCGCTGCGGGTGCTGGCGCTGCTGCTGGTGGCGCTTGGGCTGGCGCGGCCCTACCTGGTGAGCGACGCCGGGGTGGAGGCCGGGGATCGGCTGCCGCGCGGGGTGGTGTTTGTGGTGGACGACTCGGCGTCGATGGCCTGGGACGACGGGGCGGCGTGGCGCGAGGCGGTGGGCCGGGTCGGTGAGGAGGTGGGGCGGCTCCGGGCGTGGGATCGGGTGTCGCTGGTGTACGGCTCGGCGTGGCCCGCGGGGGCGCCGCTGGGGGAGGACATCCCGCTGCCGCAGCTTGTGGACGACCACGGGGAGGTCCTGGAGGCGCTGGAGGGGCACGCGCCGACGATGCAGGGGACGGATCTGGGGACGGCGCTGCGGAGCGCGAGCGCGATGCTGGCGACCAGCGATCTGCCGGCCCGGGAGATCGTGCTGGTGACCGACCGCCAGCGGAGCGGGCTGGATCTGGAGGCGCTGGCGAAGGTGCCGCTGGAGGTGCCCGTGCGGGTGCTGGATGTGGGCGGCGAGGAGGCGCGGTCGAACCTGGCGGTGGTGGGCGCGTCGTATCAGCAGCGCTCGACGGGGGCGAAGCCGGAGTTCGAGGTGGTGGCGACGGTGCAGAGCTTCGGGGCGGAGGCGGCCTCCGGGGTGGAGGTGCAGCTTGTAGTGGACGGGGTGCAGGTGGCGTCGGGGCTGGTGGACGTGCCTGCGGGGGGGAAGGCGAGCAAGGTGTTCACGACGCAGCTGGAGCGGCGCGGGGTGCACCGCGCGGAGTTCCGGCTGGCGGAGGGGACCGATCGGCTGCTGGCGGACAACGTCTACGCCTTCCCGATCCACCTGGCGGCGAAGGTGCGCGCGCTGATCGTGAACGGGGATCGCCGGACGGTGGCGTATCAAGACGAGGTGTTCTATCTGGAGCGCGCGCTCCAGCCCGGGCCGCGCTCGTCGAGCGCGGTGGTCTTCGACACGGTGGGCGTGGACGGGCTGGAGGGGAAGGCGCTCTCGGATTACGACGTGGTGGTGCTGGCGAACGCGGAGAAGGTGCCCCGGGCCAGCGTGACGGAGCTGCGGGCCTTTGTGGAGGGCGGCGGCGGGCTGCTGCTGACGGTGGGGGATCAGGTGAAGCCGGAGGGGTGGAACCCCCTCTTCGGTGAGCTGCTGCCGCGGCAGCTGCGCTCGACGAAGGTGCTGGCCGGGCAGGACGATCCGGACGCGCCGATCAAGCTGGTGCGGCTGGGGTCGCCCGACCGGACCCACCCCGTGTTCCGGGTCTTTGATCTGCCCGGCGGCGAGTCGCTGGGCTCGGTGCGGGTCTACAGCTACATGCTGCTGGACCCGAACCCGGTGGACGCGACGCAGATCGTGCTCTCCTACAGCGACGGCGCCCCGGCGCTGCTGGAGCGCCCGCTGGGCGAGGGGCGGGTGGCCCTCCTGACGACGACGCTGGACCGCGACTGGACCGACCTCCCCATCCGCACCGCCTTCCTCCCGATGATGCAGCGCTACCTGCGCTACCTCGCCCGTCGCGGCACGTCGGCCGGCGAGGTGTCGCCGTATGTGGCGAGCCGCGTGAGCCTGGAGGTGCCGGCGGACAAGCGGGCGCGGGTGGAGGTGCGCGACCCCGACGGCGGCCGCATCGTCCTCGCCCCCGAGAGCACCGATCCCAACGCGCCCCTCACCTTCGTCCCCCGGCGAGCTGGCGCCTACAGCGTCTGGGCGGCCCCCCGCAGCGGCGACGGCGCCCCCGTCGAGCTGGAGGAGCTGGCCTTCGCGGTGAACCTCGACCCGGCGGAGAGCGATCTGACGCCGCTCCCCCTGGAGGAGCTGACGCCGCTCCTGAGCCCGCAGCGCGAGGGCGGCGAGGCTCCCGTGTTGGACACCCCCGAGCGTCGGCTGGGGCTCTGGAGCCTCCTCCTCTTCCTGGTCACCCTGGCGCTCCTTGGGGAGACGGTGCTGGGGACGCGGCGCTCGGTGCTGCTCAAGGTGTGGGGTCGGGTGCGGGGCGCGGCCTCAGCACCCAAGCGCTGATTTCAGCAGCTCGGTTGACAACTCCCTGTGAGAGCTTACGCTTGCCAGAGGTTTTATGAGTGTACCTCTTGTAGAAGCGTTAGGTGTTCAATTATGAAGATTCTTATTGTTGGGTTGATCTCCTTGCTTGTTGCTGCGTGCAGTGATGTTGCGCCCAATCAGGCGCTGAGCTCGCCTGGTGTCGTCAAGGCGGGCGAGCAAGCAACGCCCATTGGGAGGATCACCTACCTCATACCCCATGGTGGGGCGGACTCTTCTTGTGCTGAAGGGTGTGACGACTACCCTCCTGTTACAGCATGTTCATTCATTCCAGCAAAATCCATTGCTATTATTGAATCCATGTCTCCTGGGGTTCGGTTAAGGAAAGAGCGTGAATGCACCCGAGAATCTGGTCTCGACCAGCCATTCACCTTCAGGAAAAAAATCAGGGTTTTGGCGGTCGCAGCGGGAGACGAGCTGCGGGAAGAGCTGGATGTTTTTTTTGTGTACAATGAGTACTGTGAAAGTTTGGCCAGTCATGATCCAAGCAGGAGTTATTTGGTGAGAATTCACAAGGTTGGAGATTATGTGCTTATAAGTGGATGTATGGAGATTTCAATCAACTCAAGTGAATCTACCTCAGCTGAGGTGACTTCAGGGGAGGGGATTCAATTTGATCTACCTTCATCTTTTGAAGATTTGTCTCAACAGTTGATGATAACGCTGAGTGGTGGAAATCCAGAATGCAGCGAAGAATATAGTCGCGTATCAGGATATAATAATCATATCGAAAAATATAAAAAATACTTGTCATGTCCAGATGCTGAGTACACGCCTGGCGAGCTGACGGAGGGTGGCGGTGAGACTTTTGATGATGGAGCAGGGGAATCTGATCTAGATATGCAGGAGTAGTCTTTGCTGGGTTGTCGTGAGTCTCA
>CAUJGC010000180.1 GCA_963169075.1 Myxococcota bacterium | reverse complement strand
GTCCTTCCCTCCTCAAATCCTCCCGCCACGACCTGGATCCCTCTCAATCCAGCGCTCTCTTTTCCTGACATCTCGGGCGAGGAGCAGTTTACCTCATATATCGGAAAGACAGCGCCCTCCTCGGGAACAACGGAGATCGTGAAGGCAGCTGTCTGTGATGAGGGTCAAATTGTCACGGGGTTCTACACCTACGTCCCGAATGACGAGACAGAGCGCCACAACACCTTCGTCCATGGCGTGAAGCTCCGCTGCCAGGGAGGGTTGCGATGAAGCCTTCTCGTCCTCTCCTGCTTGTCTTGCTTGGTGCTTTGTGTCTCATCGCCTGCGCCCCTGCGACCTACACCGCTCCTCCTGAGCCGCCGCTGCGCGGACGCTGGATCAAACAGGTGATGGTCAAAGACAAAGGCAGTATTCTGGCCACAGTCATGCTGGACGCGCTCTGCCTGGAGACAACCTCCTCGGGGCGGCTGTGTGCGCTGGAGGTCGACTCCTTTGAGAACTACAAGTACGATCCAGACTACATCATGCGACGAGCAGATCTCCAGACGCTGGACTTCGCGCTCGGTGAGCCCGACCTCCGCCCAGATCACCCGACAACCACGGAGGTGTTCTGGTTCGGCAACGAAGGAGAGCTCTACCTCTCCTTTGGAGGACCCGTCTTTCTCGCTGAAGGTGATCAGGTCTTCATCTACGCAGAAACAGATAAGTTTAGAGAAGAAAGTATCATTCAAAGTCTACACCAGGGCTATGAGGCGTGGCTCATCGGTGAAGATGGGAGCCGGACCCTCCTCTGCGAGGGCAAGCTGGCCCAGGTCTGCACGGTGGATGGAGGAGACATCGAGGTCGAGGACATCGAGCTCAACGCGCCGTAGGCTCTCTGACGCGGCGACCACCCCAGGACCTGCACGCGGTGACGCGGAGCGAGCAGCGCGCCCCCTTGACGCTCTGTGGGGAGCGAACATATCCTCTCGCGCGACGAGGGGCGCGCGTAGCGCGCTCCTGAGCTCCTCAGGACAACACCGCACGCGCTGCGCCCAGCCGATAGCTGAGACATGCCGCAACCACCCCGCTCCATCACGCTCTACCTCGCGGGCGAGAGCCTGAGCCTCAAGACAGACCGCGACCCGGCTCTCCTGCAACACGTCGCGGACTCCGTCACCGAGCGCGTCGAGGACCTCCGACAGCACGCCCGCGGCATCCCCAACGCCAAGGTCTACCTCCTGGTCGCCCTCCAGCTCGCAGACGAGCTGGCCAGCGCCCGCGACGAAGCCGACGGACTCCGCGACGAGGTCCGCGACCGCACGCGGCGCCTCCTGGAGCTGGTGGACCACGAGCTGGCCCTCCTCCCCTCCCGCACCGCCGAGCCGACCGCCTGAGCGGGCGCCCCGCGCCACACACACACACCCGCCAACGCCGCGTGACGTGGGGCACGCCTGCTGCGAGGAGGACTCTCATGGACGACCCCACCCTCCTGCTCAAGCGCACCCTCCGCGCGCAAGCTCGCGCCCGGCGACGCGCCCTCACCGACGACCAGCGCCGCGAGGACGCCCAGCGCCTCGCGGCGCTGGTCGCCAGCCTCCCGGAGACGCGCGACGCCCGCACCCTCGCCTTGTTCGCCCCCTTCGACGGCGAGCTGGACCCGACCCTCCTCCTCGATCTCCCCGTCGCCGCAGGCAAGATCGCCGCCTGGCCCCGCATCGACCCCCAGACCGACACCCTCGCCTTTTTTCACCACCCCACACCCCAACCCCTCGGCACACCCGGCGCCGCGCGCGCCCTCATCGACTCCATGCCGCTCGGGCGCTGGGGGCTGCGCGAAGCGCAGGGGCCGCCCATCGAACCCCAGCGCATCGACCTCATCCTCACCCCAGGCGCCCTCTTCTCCACCACCGGCGCGCGCCTCGGCCTCGGCAAGGGCCACTACGACCGCTTCCTCGCGGCACACCCCTGCAACACCCTCGGCGTGGGCTTCGACTGGCAGCTCGTCGAAGACCTCCCCACCGAACCCCACGACCAACCCCTCACCCTCATCGCGACCCCCCTCCGCGTCGTCCGCACCCGCGACGGCGCGACCACACCGCCATAAACGGAGGTATACGTGTGGATATAGTCATCGCCACCCTCATCGCCCTCGCGCTCGGGGCGACCATCGGCTTCCTCGTCGGGGACCGCAAGGCCCGCGAGAAGAACCGCACCGAGGCCCAGGACGCCGAACGCGAAGCCCAGCGCATCCTCGCCCAGGCCCGCGACGAGTCCACCCAGCTCACCTCGCGCGCCGAAGCCGAAGCCCTCGCGCTCACCGAAAAAACCCACAAGACCCTCGACGAGGAGACCCGCGAGCGACGCGCCGAGTTCACCCGCACCGGCGCCCGACTGGACTCCATTGAAGAAAAGCTCAACAAAAGAGATCAAAACCTAGAGAAAAGAGAGCTGAACCTCGACAAGCGCGCCGCCACCTACGACCAGCGCGAGCAGGAGATCGCGCGGCGCGAGCAGAAGCTCAGCGACCGCGAAGAGAAGACCCGCCTCCGCGAAGAAGAGGCCGACGCCGCCTACACCCGCGCCGAGGCCCTCCTCACCCAGACCGCCCAGATGACCCCCGAGGAGGCCCGCAAGCACCTCCTCGACCGCATGACCGCCGAAGCCAAGGCCGACGCCGCCCGCCTCATCAAGAACATCGAAGAGGAGGCCCTCGCCGAGGCCGACCGGCGCGCCAAGAAGGTCATCGGCATCGCCATCCAACGCTACGCCGGCGAGTACGTCACCGAGCGCGTCGTCTCCGTCGTCCAGCTCCCAAGCGATGACCTCAAGGGCCGCATCATCGGCCGCGAAGGACGCAACATCCGCGCCCTCGAAGCCGCCACCGGCGTCAACCTCATCATCGACGACACCCCCGAGGCCATCATCCTCTCCTGCTTCGATCCCATCAAGCGCGAGGTCGCGCGCCTCGCCCTGGAGCAGCTCATCTCCGACGGACGCATCCACCCCGGACGCATCGAGGAGGTCGTCGAAAAAACCACCGCCGAGGTCGATCAGCTCATCAAGGACGCCGGCGAGAAGGCCGCCTTCGAGCTGGGACTCCACGGCGTCCACCCCGAGCTGCTCCGCCTCGTCGGGCGCCTGCGCTACCGCACCAGCTACGGACAGAACCAGTGGAGCCACTCCATCGAGGTCGGCTTCCTCTGCGGCATGATGGCCGCCGAGCTGGGCCTCAACACCAAGATGGCCCGGCGCGCTGGACTCCTCCACGACATCGGCAAGGCCCTCACCCACGAGATGGAGGGCAGCCACGCCCTCATCGGCGGCGACTTCTGCAAGAAATACGGCGAAGATCCCATCGTCGTCAACGCCGTCGCCGCCCACCACGAGGACGTCCCCCCCAAGTCCGTCTACGCCCACCTCGTCATGGCCGCCGACGCCCTCTCCGGAGCGCGCCCGGGCGCCCGACGCGAGATCCTGGAGACCTACGTCCAGCGCCTCGAAGACATGGAGCGCATCTCCCTCTCCTTCAAGGGCGTCGAGAAGAGCTACGCCATCCAGGCCGGGCGCGAGCTTCGCGTCATCATCGAGCCCTCCCGACTCTCCGATGACGAGGCCCACATGCTCAGCCGCGACATCGCCCGCAAGATCGAGCAGGAGCTGGTCTACCCCGGCCAGATCAAGGTCTGCGTCATCCGGGAGACCCGCGCCATCGAGTACGCCAGATAAAGGGGGTCTGGGGGCGGCTCGCCCCCAGCCGCCGGGGGCACCCCCAAAAAAAAAAACCAAAAAAAGTATTTTGATTTTTGTGGGTTTTTTATTTGGGGTGGCGGCGGGGGCGGGGGGGGGGGGGGGGGCCCCCCCACCCCCCCCAAAAAGAAAGAATAA
>CAUJGC010000179.1 GCA_963169075.1 Myxococcota bacterium | reverse complement strand
ATCCTCGCTCGCTTTGCTCGCTCGCCACCCGACCTCGCTCGCTTTGCTCGCTCGCCCCCAGCGACCCGTCGGTGTCCCCCCGTCACGGGGGGGACCGGCCCCGTTGCTCCTGCGGAGCGAAGCGAAGCAGGAGCTTACGGGGCCGGGGGGGTTGCCGTCACGGGGGGGACCGGGGGCGTAACGGCTGGCCGGGCAGGCCCGACGTTACGCCCCCGGGGGGGTCCGCTCCAGCGTCGCGACGACCTCCACATGGGCGGTGCGGGGGAACATATCAAAGAGCCCGAGCCGGACCAGCTGATAGGCGCCATCCCGGAGGAGGTGCTTGAGATCGCGGGCCAGCGTGGCGGCGTCGCAGGAGACGTAGACGACGCGCTGGGGTGCGATGGTGAGGAGGTCATCCAGGACGGGCCGGGCGCCAGCGCGCGGGGGGTCGAGGAGGACGTGGGAGTAGCGCTGGGGGGTGGCGTGCTTGGTGGGGAGGCCGCGGGTGAGGTTGCGGACGTTGAAGCGGACGGGGGCGTCATCGGGGATGGTCTCGCCGCGCCGCTTTCTGGGGTAGAGGATGCTCTCCGCCGCGTGGATCGCGGGGATGGACAGCTCCATGCCCTGGAAGAAGGAGGGGGTGGCCTTGAGGATGGCGTGTGAGAAGTTGCCCCAGCCGCAGTAAAGCTCCAGGAGGGAGTCCTGGGGGGTGAGGGCCAGCTCGTCGATGGTGTAGGCGACGAGGGCGTCGTTGACGGCGGGGTTGGCCTGGGTGAAGAGGCCGCCGGGGAGGGTGTAGGTCTGGCCGAGGACCTGGATGTGCAGGTCGGTCTGGCCGATGTCGGTGAACTTCGGGTCGGCGGCCTGGAGCTGCTCGGTGATCCGGAGGCCGACGAGGGGGTGGTTGTCCTTGCGGGCCTGCTGGATCAGGGGGCGGAGCTTGGCGGCCGCCGCCGCGAGGCGCTTGGGCGCGACCTCCAGGCAGCCGACGACCGCGCCGTCGGCGCTGACCTCCAGGTGGAGCGAGCCGGGCCCGAGGCCCTTGAGGGTGGGCTCCAGGCGCTCGCGGGCGGAGAGGATGGCCGGGTGGGCGACGAGGCAGCGCCGGGGGCGGACGAGGCGGTGGGAGTTCTTGGCGAAGTAGCCCAGGTGGCCGCGCTCGTTGAGCTGGAAGCGCACCCGGCGCCGCCAGGCGTCGGGCTCGCCGGGGCCGTGGAGGCGGAGGTCGTCAGGGAGGGTGAGGTGGCCGATCCGGGCGATGGCGTCGAGGGCGGCCTGGGTCTTCCAGCGCCACTCGTGCTCCTGCTCGGCGTGCTGGAAGGAGCAGCCGCCGCAGGCCTCGGCGTCGGCGCAGCGGGCGGGGATGCGCCCCTCGGCGGGGGTGATGAGCTGGACGGCCTGGGCGCGGGCGAAGGAGGCGTGCTCCTCGGTGAGATCGATCTGGACGTGATCGCCGGGGAGGGCGTCGGGGACGAAGACGATCTTGCCGTCTTCAAGGCGGGCGACCCCATCGCCGCCAAAGGCGAGGCGGTCGATGGTGACGGTCTGGAGAGCGGTCATGGGCGGGCGACTCGGGGGATGTGGAGGCGGAGGCCTTCGTCGGAGATGCGGAGGGGCTGATCGGGGAGGACGACGCCCATGAGATCGTAGGCGGTGGCGTCCTCGATGTGGACGTCCACGAAGGAGCCGGGGGTGACCGGCTCGCCGCCGTCATCCCAGGAGAGGTAGACGACGCCGTCGATGTCGGGGGCCTGACCGGCGTGGCGGCCCTCCATGACGTACTCGTGCTCTTCGGAGACGCCATCGACGAGGACGCGGAGGGTCTGGCCGATGTAGGCGCGGTTCTTCTTCTCGGAGATGGCGTGCTGCAGCTCCATGAGGGCGTCGCGCCGCTCTTCCTTGACGTGATCCTCGACCTGGCCGGGGAGGGTGGCGGCGTCGGTGTCCTCCTCGCGGGAGTAGGTGAAGACGCCGACGCGGTCGAACTCGACCTCCTCGACCCAGCGGTAGAGGGCCTGGAAGTCGGCGTCGGTCTCGCCGGGGAAGCCGGTGATGAAGGTGGTGCGGAGGACGAGGCCGGGGATCTCGCGGAGCTTGCCGATCAGGGCGCGCTGACGCTCCTGGGTGGTGTTGCGGCGCATGGCCTTGAGGACGGGCTCGGAGACGTGCTGGAGGGGCATGTCCACATAGGGGAGGAGCTTGCCCCCGGCGGCCAGGAGGCTGACCAGCTCGTCGGTGAAGTTCCACGGGTACATGTAGAGGAGGCGGATCCAGGGGGTGCTCTCGGGGTCCGCCTCCAGGGCGTGGAGGAGCTTGGCCAGCGCCCGCTTGTCGCTGTAGTCCACGCCGTAGCTGGTCATGTCCTGGGCCACGAGGACGGACTCCTTGACCCCGGCGCGGCCCAGGCGTCGGATCTCGGCCACGACGTCCTCGACGGGGCGGGAGACCTGCTTGCCGCGGATCTTGGGGATGATGCAGAAGGTGCAGGTGCGGTTGCAGCCCTCGGACACCTTCACATAGGCGGTGCCGCCGCGCACGCTGTTCACGCGGGCGTCGCCGTCGTTGTAGAGGTAGCTGCCCTGCGAGATGTAGGCGCGCTGGGCCAGCTCACCGAAGACGGCGTCGTTGATCCGGCGGAACTCGTTGGTGCCGAGGAACGCGTCCACCTCCGGCAGCTCGGCGGCGAGGTCTGTGGCGTAGCGCTGGGCGAGACAGCCGGTCACGATGAGCTTCTGGGCGCGGCCGTGCGCTTTGAGCTGGGCCATCTCCAGGATGGTGTCCACGGACTCCTCCTTGGCGGAGTCGATGAACGCGCAGGTGTTCACCACCAGGACGTCGGCCTCTTCGGGGTCGGCCACGATCTCGGCGCCGCCCAGCTGCATCTGGGCGATCATCAGCTCACTGTCCACGCGATTCTTGGGGCAGCCCAGGCTGACCACATGCACCCGCTTCATCTTCGGCACCACGTCTTCATGAGGAGAAAAAAAATCGGGGGTCCGGGGCACTCCGGACCAAGGCGAGGCATCCCCTGAAGGCGGGGCGCCGCAGGGTAGGGGGGTAGCACAGGGGCAGGGCAGGGGCAAGGGGGGCGTTGACGTCGGGTGTCACAAGCCCCACTCTAGGTACTCCATGATGGCGACGCGCGAGCCCTGCGTCGCTTCGGGTCTGGGATCAGCGTTGCGGGCGGATGGACACATGCACGGCCAGGAGGCCGCGGGGTAGAGAGCATGCGAGAGATGACGCGAGCGTGGACGCTGAGCGCGGCGGTGGTGGTGGCGATCAGCAGCATCGCAGGCTGCTCCAGCCTCGATGAGTTTGAAGACTCCTTCGACACCGAGTTCACCGTCCCCAAACCTGAAGGGCCCCTCATGCCCTTCGAGAAGACCAAGCGCTTCAAGCTGGAGAACGACCCCAACGACGCCGAGTCCGTCCGCTTCAAAGAGGCCCGCCTCTCGGTCGCCGCGCCCGCCGGAAAAGACCTCGCCTTCCTCAGCCGCATCGAGGTCTACATCCGCGACGAGGCCGACGCCCTCACCCTCGTCGGAGAGGCCGAGGGCTTCCGCTCCGGAGAGACCAGCCGCGACCTCCAGATCGCCTTCGGCGGCGACCTCCGCCCCTTCGTCGTCGATCAGCGCGTCCGCCTCACCTGGATCGTCTACCCCGTCGCCTGGGGCTACGACTGGCCCGAGGAGGGCGTCACCCTCCGCACCGACGTCACCTTCCTCATCAACGCTGACATCTTCTGAGCGCATGCGCGGCGGCGCCGCGCTTGCGGGAGAGGGCAGGGGGGTGTAGAGTGAGGGCATCTGCCCCCCTCGCCGCCTGGAGGCCCCCATGGAACAGATGCAGATCACCAAGGCCATCAACGACCTCATGCAGGGACAGACCCCCGAGGTCGAAGGCATGGAGCTTCAAAAAACCCTCGACGGGATGGAGAAACAGTCCACCGAGGAGCTGGAGCAGCTCCTCATGGACCCCTCCCTCGCGGAGGGCGTCAACGCCTCCCTCCGCGACGAGATCATGCGCATCCTCTCAGAGCGCAAGGGACGCGACTACGTCAACGGCCTCGTCGCCAACGCCGCCCGCGAACCCCAGGCCGACCAGGCCCAGATCAGCTTCGACCCCAACGCCAACGGCGAAAAAACACCCGCCGAGCGCGCCCGCGAGGTCCTCGCCTCCTACGGCAACCCCCTCGCGGACGCCATCCCCAAGGACGTCAAGAGCTTCCTCGTCAACGCCGACGGCGCCTTCTACCTCGAACTCCACGAGGGACGCTCCCTCCAGATGAAGGACTACGACCTCGTCATGGATCAGGTCGTCACCGGCCAGATGGAGAGCGGCGTCGTCAACAACCTCACCGGCATCAAGGCCGTCAAAGAGATCTACACCGAGCAGGTCGAGATCCGCTTCCTCGGCATGGAGGTCTCCGGGAACATGATCCTCATCACCACCGATCACCCCATGGCCCCCAAGCTCCAGCTCGGCATCGACGAGCTGATCGCGCTCCGCTGAGGTCGAGCACACACGATGGGGCAGGACAACTCCGCCGACCGCATGGTCGGACGCGTCATCCGGGAGAACATCCGCATCGAGGAGGTCATCGGCGCCGGCGCCATGGGCACCGTCTACCGCGGCGTCCAGACCAACCTCGATCGCCCCGTCGCCGTCAAGGTCCTCCACCCCCTCAAGCGCGCCAGCGCCCGCGTGGTCGACTACTTCCTCTCCGAGGCCCGACTCCTCTCCAGCCTCCGACACCCCAACCTCGCCTGGGTCGTCGACTTCGGACAGGATGAGGTCGGCGGCCTCTTCCTCGTCATGGAGTACATCCCCGGACGCTCCCTCGGCGCCCTCATCGACGCCGAGGCGCCCCTCCCCCCGCGACGCGCAGCACGCATCCTCCTCCAGCTCCTCGCCGCCCTGGAGGTCGTCCACGAGGCCGGCATCGTCCACCGCGACCTCAAGCCCGACAACGTCCTCATCGAGGAGATCGCGGGCATGGACGACTACGTCAAGCTCCTCGACTTCGGCGTCGCCGAGGTCTTCGAGCGCGAACCCGACGCCCTCGACCTCAAGCGCTCCCCCGAAGGCCCCGAGATCTTCGGCACCCCCGAATACATGGCCCCCGAGCAGGCCCTCGAAGACCACGCCGACGCCCGCGCCGACGTCTACGCCGCAGGCGTCATCTTCTACGAGCTCATCACCGGGCAGCTCCCCTTCACCGGACAGGACGTCGTCGCCCTCCTCACCGCCAAGGTCTCCCACGAGCCCCCCACGCCCTCCCAGCTCCGCTACGAGATCCCACCCCACTGGGATGACGTCGTCCTCCGCGCCCTCGCCAGGCACCCCGACCAGCGCTACCCCTCCGTCACCGCCTTCCGCGAGGCCGTCGAAGCCGCCCTCCGCGGCCCCGACGCCGCAGCCAGCGTCATCCGCCTCGACCAGCCCGGCGCCGCCCTCGCCGTCCTCGCGGGCGGCGCCCCACCCGGCGACGTCGGCCGCGAGAGCCTCGGCCGCGCCTGGGCCATCCTCGGAGACGTCGCCACCAGCCTCGGCGGACGCGTCGAGGAGATCGCCGAAGGCGCCCTCGTCGTCTGGGCCGGAGACCCCTCCCACGCCGGACGCGCCGCCGCCCTCGCCGCCCTGGAGTGCGCCGCTACCCTCCGCCGACGCCTCCCCTGGCTCCGCCTCCAGGCCGGACTCTGCGCCTCCCCCGACGCCCTCACCGGACGCGGCGCCGCCACCGAGCGCACCCGCGCCGAGGCCCGCGCCCTCGCCAGGGACGCCTCCCCGGGGCGCATCCGCCTCCGCCTCCACAACCTCAACGCCCTCTGGCTCCGCGACTTCGCCACCCTCCAGGACAACGACGGCCTCGAGATCCTCGGCCCCGCGGGCGTCCCCACCTCCGCCGAGGGCCTCGACGCCTACGCCGCCACCCTCGGCCTCGTCGGACAGCAACACGCCCGGCACACCGTCGAGGACGCCGTCCTCCGCGTCGCCCAGGGCGAGCGCGGCGCCGCCCTCATGCTCACCGGACCCCCCGGCTGCGGGCGCACCGCCCTCACCCGGTGGGCCGCCGAGGTCGCCTCCCTCCTCGGCGTCCCCACCCTCGAAGCCTGCTGCCACAACCGCCTCCTCGACCGACCCTTCCGACCCCTCCTCGAATGGCTCGTCACCCTGGAGGTCACCCGCGGCGTCGAAGCCGCCTGGCCCGAAGAGGGCGGCAGCCTCGACGAAGCCCTCCGGCTCGCCGGACTCCCCGACGGACCCCGCGCCCTCCTCGTCGAGCAGGCCACCGCCCAGCCGCGCACCCTCCGCAAGCCCTTCGGACCCACCAGCGCCGAGCTTCTCGGCGCGCTCCACCGACGCTCCCCACGCGACCGCGGCCTCGAGATGCGCGCCGCCCTCCGCGAAGCCCTCCGCTGCCTCACCCGCGGCGGCGGCCTCGTCCTCGTCCTCGACGATCTCCACCAGGCCGACGCAGGCACCGCCGCCTGCATCCCCGCCCTCGTCGCCCTCACCCGCGAGCTGCCCATCCTCCTCCTCACCACGGGCTCCCGCGTCCACACCTCCTGGGCCCGCGCCGGCGTCGAGGAGCTGCCCCTCGCACCCCTCCAGCCCGACGAGCGACGCGCCCTCCTCGGAGATGAACACGCCCCACCCGACGTCCTCGACGCCTCCCAGGGCTCCCCCCTCTACCTCGCCTCCTGGCGCCGCTGGGGCCCCTTCGAGCCCACCCCCCAGGACCTCCCCACCCTCGTCGTCGCCGCCATGGAGGCCCTCAACCCCGGCGTCAAGCGCCTCCTCGCCGTCTGCTGCGCCCTCGGAGAGTACTTCGAAGGCCACGTCCTCCGCGGGCTCTTCCCCGAGTCCGGACGCCTCGGAGAAGCCCTCGAACAAGCCGCCGCCCTCGGCTGGGTCGAGCGCTGCGCGGGCACAGGCGAGGTCTGGCGCTTCACCAACCCCATGCTCCGACGCGCCCTCTACGACCACCTCGGCCCCGAGGGACGCCTCCGCTACCACCTCCAGATCTTCGAGCGACTCCTCCAGCACCAGCCCCAGACCGTCCGCCTCCCCCTCCTCCTCGCTACACACGGCGAACGCGGCGACCTCGGCTGGACCGCCGTCGATTGGATGGTCCGCGTCGCGGATCGCTTCGCCTTCAGCGGCGACGTCCACGTCGCCGCCTACTGGTACCGCCTCGCCTTGAAGGCCGCACGGCGCGGCGGACCCCGCGCCCCCCGCCCCGAACAGCTCGCTGAGGTCCTCCTCAAAGCCGCCCACATCCTCCTCCTCGACGGCGACGCACCCAGCGCCGAGGCACTCCTCCAGCACGCCGCCATCGCGCACCCCGACCACATCGCCCTCCGCTCCATCCTCCGCGCCCGCGCTGCCCTCGCCGCACAGGACCCCGACGCCGCCCTCCAGGCCATCTCCGCAGGCGTCGCCCAGGCCTCCGCCTCCTCCCTCCTCGCCCCGCTCCTCCACCTCACCGCCGAAGCCAAGCAGCGCCTCGGGCTCCACCACGACGCCGTCAACCTCCTCCGCGAGCTGCGCTTCGCCTTCCAGCAGGGCTCCATCGACACCGGACGCGGCTTCTCCTTCCTCCGCGCCGAGGTCGAAGCCCTCCTCGGCGAGATCCTCCAACACCACGAGCCCGCCGAAGCCGCCGCGCTCCTCCGCGGCGGCCTCGCCCTCGCCCTCGCTGACGAAGACGCCGCCCTCGTCGGACGCATCATGGCCACCCTCACCCGCTTCCTCCTCCAGAGCGGCGACCACGACGGCGTCCTCACCCTCTGCGAGCGCGTCGGACAGAGCGCCGCCGCCTGGCTCCGACCCGTCCAGCGCGTCAACCTCGCCCTCCTCGAAGCCGACGCCCTCCACGCCGCCCACCGCGACGAAGAGGCACGACAGCGCCTCGCACGCGCCGCCCTCCTCGCCGCAGAGCTCGGCTGGGAGGAGATGGTGGACGAGATAAACAAAAAATCCAGTGAGATGGATAGCGAATTCGACGCTATCTTCGCGTGACAACCCCCCTCGGAGCACACCCCTCTATGAGCCAGGGCTTCCTCCACATCGCCGCCGCTACCCTCAACCAGACCGTCGGAGACTGGGAGGGCAACGTCGCACGCATCCAGCGCGCCATCGAAGCCGCCAGACAACGCGGCGCCTCCGTCCTCGTCCTCCCCGAGATGGCCATCCCAGGCTACAGCCTCGGAGACCGACTCCTCCGCGAAGGCACCCTCGCGCGCTCCTGGAGCGCCCTCCGCGCCGTCGCGGACCTCTCACACGACCTCGTCACCGTCGTCGGACTCCCCGTCCGACTCGACGGCATCGTCTACAACGCCCTCGGCGTCGTCAAAGACGGACGCGTCTTCGGGATCGTCGCCAAGGAGAACCTCGCCGTCGGAGACGTCGAGTACGAGTCCCGCTGGTACCAGGCCTGGCCCGCCGGACGCGTCGCCACCTTCACCGCACCAGACGGCACCACCGCCCCCATGGGCAACCTCATCTTCGATCTGGGCGGCGTCGCCACCCTCGCCGTCGAGGTCTGCGAAGACGCCTGGCTCGGCTTCCGACCCGGCTCACGCTACGCCGTCGCCGGCGCCGACGTCATCGTCAACCCCTCCGCCTCCTGGTTCATGGTCGGCAAGCACGCCATCCGGCGACGCATGGTCGAGCAGATCAGCATGGAGGACCACTGCCTCTACGTCTACACCTCGCTCCTCGGCTGCGACGCCACGCGCCTCGTCTTCGACGGCAGCCTCTTCATCGCCTCCGATGGACAGATCCTCCGCGAAGGGGACCGCTTCGCCTTCGACCGCGACGTCGTCCTCATCGACGCCGTACACGACATGAGCGACGCCCGCCTCAAGCGCATGGAGGCCGGCTCCTGGCGACAGCAGGTCATGGACAGCGTCGAGGGCGACCACGGACCCCTCCCCACCCGCGTCACCCTCCCCGGCGCCTTCGCCGCCTCGCAGACCCCGCCCCCCCACCCCCCCTACTGGATCCCCCCACCCCCGCGACCCGTCGATCTCAGCCTGGAGCACCTCACCGCCTCCGGCGTCCTCCCGCCCGTCACCCACGCCGACCTCCACCACGTCGAGCTGGAGCTGGCCCTCGCCATGGGCCTCCGCGACTACCTCCGCAAGACCGGCGCCCCCGGCTACTGCCTCGCCCTCAGCGGCGGACGCGACTCCGCCATGGTCGCCCTCCTCGTCGCCCGCATGTTCCGCTACGACAACCCCACCCTCAGCGAAGACGACCTCCGCGCCCTCGTCAACCAGCGCTTCACCTGCGCCTACATGGCCACCGAGAACTCCTCCGACGCCACCCGCAGCGCCGCCCGCCAGGTCGCCCACGCCTGCGGAGCCACCTGGTACGACGGCGACATCGACCACGCCCTCCACGCCCTCCAGAGCACCGGCGAAGCCATGCTCGGGCAGACCCTCTCCTGGGAGAACCCCAGGCACGACCTCGCCCTCCAGAACATCCAGGCCCGCACCCGAAGCGTCGTCATCTGGCTCATCGCCAACATCCGAAACCAGATCCTCCTCACCACCAGCAACAAGTCCGAAGCCTCTGTCGGCTACGCCACCATGGACGGCGACACCAGCGGCGGACTCGCCCCTATCTCCGACGTCCCCAAGAGCCTCGTCCAGCTCTGGCTCCAGTGGGCCACCGACTTCCACCGCCTCGACGCCCTCGCCTCCGTCCTCCGCACCCCCGCCACCGCCGAGCTGCGACCCCAGGAGAAGGCGCAGACCGACGAGGACGACCTCATGCCCTTCGTCGTCCTCGACCAGCTCATGTACCACTTCATCCAGCGCGGCCTCGAACCCCTCGACATGTTCAAGACCCTCTGGCCCGTCTTCGCGGAGCGCTACCACCACACCCCCCGCGCCTTCGCAGACCACATCGCGCGCTTCGTCCGCATGCTCTGCCGCGCCCAGTGGAAGCGCGAGCGCTTCGCCATCGGCTTCCGCGTCACCGCCTTCGACCTCGACCCCAAGACCGGCTGGCGCTTCCCACCCGTCCAGGCCGGCTTCGACGTCGAGCTGGCCGAACTCTACGCCTACGTGGACACCCTCGCCTGAAGCTTATCAACAACTGAGGTGAATTTTATGGCAGAATCAATTCAAATTAGCTTTGTTCTCGCCATCGTCAACCTCCACGCCTCCCCGTGACGGCTCGCTGCGCTCGCACCCCCCCCGGGGCCGTAACGTCCAGCCCTGCGGGACTGGACGAACGGCCCCGGCCCCCCCAAGGGTAGGGGGGCACCGACAGGATCGGGTGGGAGGGGATCGGGTGAGGACGGTAGGTGCGCAGGAGCGGAGAGCAGCAGCGACGCCCTGTCGGGGCGAGCGAGGATCATGGCGGTGCTCCCCCATCACGGGGGGAGCCGGCTCCGTTCCGCCGATGAGCGCAGCGATGTCGGCGGTTACGGCGCCGAGGGGGTCGCCCCGTCCCCCTGGGTCACCACATAGCGCCCGTTGGCCTCCAGCGTGAACGTCTCCACCGTGAGGTCCGCGTCGGGCCACCGCACCGTGACCTCAGCCGCGCACGCGCTCCCCAGCCCGAAGTGAAGGACGCGATCGTTCTGGGAGCCGTAGTGCCCGTGCCCGCCGCCCACCTCCTGGGTCTGGGTGACGCCGCCTGCGGTGACCTCCACCCGCGCGCCCACCGCGAGGGTGTTGGTGCCCGCCCCCCCGCGCAGATCCAGCTGGATCCAGGCGTTCCGGGCGCCGGTGAGGTTCTCGAAAAGTCGAACGTTGGCCGTGGGATAGCAGTCCGTCGAGTCCCCACACCGCGCCCGCGAGTGGCCGACCAGGATGTCCAGATCGCCGTCGTGATCAAAGTCCGCGATCACGCTCCCGTGGCTCCGGGTGTTGTCGATGCCATCCTCCAGCGGGACCGGCGAGAACTCCAGCGGGGCGTCCTGATGGTAGAGGAGGCCCCGCGCCCCGGGGTAGTCGGTGGAGCCGATGTAGATGTCAGGCCAGCCGTCGTTGTCGAAGTCAAAGACCGCGTTGGTGATGTCGCCGTCGTTCCAGTCCACGATCGCGTGCTCGCGGGTCAGCCCGGTGGCCGCGTTGCCGGGGCGATCAAAGCCCAGGAGCGGGTCCTGGCGGTTCACCAGGAGCTGGCTTGGGTCGGAGCTGGAGCCCACGTCCCAGTGCACGATCTCGGACGTCATCAGATCCAGCCAGCCGTCGTTGTTCACGTCCGCGCAGGTGGTCCCGCCGCTGTTGCCGCCCAGCCGGTAGGGCTCGCGGTCGCTCTCGTGGCTCCAGCGGAAGGCGTCGCTGTCCTGGGTGCAGCGGATCAGGCTGGGAGCGGGGACACCGGCGCACTCCTCATCCAGCGGGTGCAGCTTGCACCAGCAGCGCGCCGACTCGTTGTCACGCCAGTCCTGCTCCGCATCAAACGCATACCCCGAGGCGATGGACTCGTTCACATAGCGCACCCGACCGCTGCTGCTCCGCTCCGCGCGCCAGAGGTTGTTCGGCTGCCGACCATACGCCGCCGCCAGCAGGTCCGGATCGCCGTCGTTGTTCAGATCGCACGCCGCGGCGGACCACGCGAACGTGTGGGCCTGCGCGAAGTTCAGGTTCTCCAGCGACCACTCGTAGGTCTGGAGCCGCGCGCGCTCGGTCACGTCCTCAAAGCCGCCCTGACCGTCCCCCCGGAAGAGCCGATCCTGCGCCGGGGAGCGCGCGCCGCTCGGCACCGCCTGGCTCAACCAGAGATCCAGCGACCCGTCGCGATCGTAGTCCACCAGCGCCGCACCCGACGGCGCGTCCTCGTCCCGACGCAGCCCGCTCGCCTCCGGACCCAGCCGGAACGTCCCGTCCCCGTTCCCCAGGTAGACCTCGCTGCGCTCCTCGGTGGGGTTGTTGGGGTCCAGCGTGTGCACCGCCGCCACCGCGTCGATGTGCCCGTCGTTGTTCACATCCCCGAACGCGTAGACCTCGCCGGGGTGGCTCCACCCCTCCGCGTAGACCCCGCGCGGCGCCCGCAGCCCGCTCGACGCCGTGATGTTCTCAAAGCGACCCTCGCCGGTGTTCCGCAGCAGCCACACCCGCGGCGCCGCGTCGCTCCCGGCCACATCCGGCACCGAGCCCCCCTGGCGCACCAGCACATCAGCCCACCCGTCGCCGTCCACGTCCACGACGTTCATCCGCTGCCCCTGCACCCCCTCCAGCCCCCACGCCTCGGTCACCTCCCGGAACACCGGCTCGCCGGGCACCCACGGCGCCCCCGCGCCGCAAGACGGGGCGCTGTTGTTCACCGGGTTGTTGTTGGCCGGGTTGTTGTTCACCGGGCTGTTGTTGGCGGCGTTGTTGGCGTCGCTGGAGCCGCCGCCGCCCTCATCACCGCAACCCGCGGCCAGGACCAGGAGGGAGAGCGACAGCACGAGAGCAGCAGAGAGGGCAGCGCGACGAGACATGACGTGGACCTGGCTCCAGAGAGGGGGAGGGGAGGGCGAGGCAAGATGACCCTCAGTGTCAACTTTCAGCATGAACGCCTCGGCGCCTCGCGTCAACACCGCGCCCTGCATGGGGGTCTGGGGGAGCTTCC
>CAUJGC010000178.1 GCA_963169075.1 Myxococcota bacterium | reverse complement strand
CGCCGGCCCTCACCCCCCCCCCCCCCCCGCGGCGCCCCGGGGCCGTCCGTCCACCCCCGGAGGGTGGGACGTACCGGCCCCGGGGGGGTCACGGCTTCACGCTCGCCTTCACCGCCCCCTGCGCGTCCATCCAGCGCAGCTCGCCGCCTGCGTAGCGCAGGGTGCCGAGGGTGGCGCCGCGGGCGTCAAGCACGACGACGGCCCCGTCAAGGCACGCCGCGAGGCGCTGGGCGCCGCTCCCGAGGCTCGCGCCGCAGGGCGCCTGCGCGGCGTGGGGGCGCCGCCAACGCGCCTCCCCGGTGGCGGGGTCCAGGAGCGCCACATCGGCGTCTCCCACCACCACCACCTCCTGGGCGCTGCGATCAGGAGGCGCCGCGACGAAGCGCCCCTGCGCCTGCTGACTCCACGGCTCAAAGCGAGGCGAGCCCGCCGCAGACGCCCCCAGGCGGCCCTCCTTCGAGGCCGCGATCACGAAGCGATCCGTCCCCGCCATCGACCACGGCGCCCCCTCCAGCCGCATCAGGCGGAAGGTCTGCTGCTGCTCGATGCTCCACGTCGAGACGTGCCCCTCCCGGTCCCCAAAGACGACCTCGCCGCGCGGCGTCACCGCGATGGCCCCCGAGAGCGGCGCGAAGCGCGCCGACATCGCCGGGTTCTGACGACCCATCAGCGCGGTGAGCGTCTCCCCCTTGGGGCCCGGGCGGAGCTGGTCGCGGCTCCAGACGTGCATGCGCCCTGAAGACTCCGCCACCACCAGGAAGTCCCCCTGCGGCGCGAAGCGCGCGCTGTAAAGCCCCTTCACGTCCGGGAAGTGCAGGATGCCCTCACCGCTCCGGGTGTCGTAGAGCACGACAGGCTGCGCCGCCACCACCGCCAGCCGTCCGTCGCCGCTGATGGCCGCCACAGGGGCTGTGCCCAGGCGCCGCACCTCCACGCGCCCGCCCTCGACGTCCACCGTCGCCAGGACACCGTCCCGGAAGCCGACGTGGAGCGCGCTGGAGGACGCCCACACCAGCGCGCTCGGCGCCTGGGTGTCCGACGCCGGAGGCAGCGCGGTGATGGCCGGCAGCGCCGCTGGCGCGGCGGGCGCCGTCGCCCTGGCTGTCTCCTGCGGCGGCGCCTCCACCGGAGGCGGCGCGCTGGCGCACGCCGCCAGCGCCGCCGCCACCAGGACCACACACCACACCGCGCTGCGCTTCGCCTGAGAGGGTTGCCAGATCATCAAGGGGACCTCCTGTCGGGGGGGATGCCAGCGGGATCACGCCGCCGCCCATCCTAACCCCAAGCGACCCCGCTTGACCATCCTCAACGCTCCAGCGTCTCAGCCAGGAAGTGTGCGATATCTCCCCACACCAGCTCCAGCCCCCGCCGATCAAAGTCGCTCCCTGTCGCGAGCCAATCCACGTGGGGCGGCTGGTGCGTCGGGTCGTCGAAGTGACCCACCACGTCCAGGTGGTCCGCCCACACGGCGCGGATCAGCTCCCCGTGGAGCTGCGAGCGCGTCGGCACCACCCCGTCGTTGCTGTCTCCATCGGGCAGCTCGCCGTAGGCCGCCTGGAGCCCGACCCGCCAGGGCTCCGCCAGCGCCCCGCGCTGCTTGTGACCCCGCGTCAGCCAGTGGAGGCCCCGGAAGAGCGCGTGGGTGAGCTGATTGTAGGGGCTCAGGCCCGTCGAGAGCGCGCTCCGCAGCCCCGGGCGGCGCGTCTGCGTCACCACGCACCCATAGCGCACCGCCGGGTTGTCTGTCGCCCCGGCGTTGAAGAGGTCGATCCCCTCCGGGGTGAGCTGGGGGATGAGGGACTGATCCTCCCGGACCTCGCTGAGGAAGCGCTGCACCTCCTCGCGGCGCTCGTCGGTGAACTCGTCGAGCAGGTTGTCGTAGAGCTGGTCCAGGATCGTGTTGTCCAACCCCACCAGATCGTCCAGCCGCGTGAAGACCGCCCCGAGCTTCGTCATCACCCCAAGCGGCGCCCGCCCGAAGCGCAGCGAGTAGATCGTCAAGAGCGTCAAGAGCAGCAGCAGCTTCTGCCCCATCACCCCGTTGAAGAACGACGCCATCGGCGTCCCCTGGTGCGGAGACGCCACGCTCACCACCGCCCGCACGCGCTCCCGAAGCACGCGCACCGGCAGCTCGGTGGGCAGCTTCGTGTCCGGGCTCGCCAGGAGCCGCGCGTCCAGCCCGCCCGTCGAGTGCCCGATGATGAAGATCGGCTCCTCGCTGTCCTCGCCCGCCACCTGCGCGATCGTCTCGGCCAGCCGCACCGTCCGCCGCGTGATCGACGCCGTAGGCGACGTCTTCACCGGCGTGATCACCACCTCGCCTCCCAGCGGCGCCAGCGCGGCGCTCAAGATCCCGTGCGCGTGGTGGAAGTAGGTCAGCCCGCCGATGTTCGCGAAGCCGAAGAACCCCGGGACCAGAAAGATGTGATAGCGCATAGCTCGCCCTGGCTAGCCTGTGGAGCTGAGATATCCATGTCTCAACGCGAGCAGGTGGGCTCGCTCACCTGCCCGGGCTCACTCTATACCAGGGCGCTGCGGAAGGCGACCCCCCCGGGGCCGTAACGTCCTGCTCCGCTGCGCTTCGCCGGACGAACGGCCCCGGTCCCCCCCGTGACGGGGGGACACCGACGGGTCGCTGGGGGCGGGTGCGCGGCCTGGGGCCGCGGGCGACCGCAGGGAGCGGGGAGCGTAGCGACGACGTGTCGGTGGCGAGCGAGCGCA
>CAUJGC010000177.1 GCA_963169075.1 Myxococcota bacterium | reverse complement strand
GCTGGCACGTCGCCCCAGCCCTCCACCTCCACCTCGACGGCTTCTCACCGCGCTCCGCCAACAACCTCGACTTCGACTTCGGCATCAAGAACACCTACCTCTTCGCCGAGTACCTCATCACCCAGATCGATGACTTCGGCTCCTCCTCCTCCATCGTCCTCTCCGACAGCGCCCTCATGTTCGGCCTCGCCTTTGACTACTGAGCCATGAGCGACTCGCCTCCACGCCCCGGCGCCCTCCGCCTGGAGATCGCCTACGAAGGCGGCGCCTTCCACGGCTGGCAGGCCCAGCACGGCGTCCGCACCGTCCAGGGCACCCTCGAAGCCACCCTCGCCCAGATCGCCCAGCGCCCCCTCAAGCTCAGCGGCGCCAGCCGCACCGACGCCGGCGTACACGCCCTCGGCCAGGTGGCCTCGCTCCCCCTCGACGACCTCCCACCACGCCTCAACCTCCACGCCCTCCACCGCGGCCTCACCGCCCTCCTCCCCCACGACGTCGCCGTCCTCCGCATGGAGGTCGTCACCGCGCCCGCCCAGGACGGCGGCCTCTTCCACGCCCGCTTCTGCGCCCGCGGCAAGCGCTACCGCTACGCCTTCTGGCCCTGGCGCGTCCCTCACCCCCTCCACCACCGCACCGCCTGGCACCTCCGCGGCGCACCCTCCCCCGACGGCTGGCTCCGCGCCCTCGAAGCCGCCCAATGCCTCCTCGGAGAGCACGACTTCGCAGGCTTCCGCGCCGCCGACTGCGACGCCCGCTCCACCGTCCGCGAGCTGACCTGGCTCCGCCTCGGCTCCCCCGCCCAGACACCCTACCCCGCCCCAGGCGAACCCCTCCTCTTCGAGATCGAGGGCTCCGCCTTCCTCAAGAACATGGTCCGCATCCTCGCCGGGACCCTCTTCGACGTCGCCCGCGGCGCCAAGCCCCCCGACACCTTCCTCCGCGTCCTCCGCTCCCGCGACCGCACGCTGGCCGGACAAACCGCGCCGGCCCAGGGCCTCACCCTCGACACCCTCTTCTACCCCGACCACCCCTGGCAGACGACGCCGTACACGCTGGCCAACCCCTGAGAGGGGTTGCGTCGCCACCTACGCACTGCGTAATCTCCTACGCACCCCCTGCGCAGCCTCGACCTCGCTCTCGCCGCGCTCCGCCGCACCGCGCCGCTGGCATACGACGTGCTTTGACATGGGGCAGCCCAGGTCGCGCGTCGTGGCCTCGCAGCCGGAGCACCCTCATGGATCTGAAGAAGGCTCGCTACATTCTGCCCAACCTCTTCACGCTCGCCAGCGTCTTCTTTGGCTTCTACGCCATCTTGACGGCGGTGCGCGCCGAGCGCGCCGAGGAGCTGGGGTGGGCCGCGTGGATGATCGCCGGGAGCATGGTGCTGGACGGGCTGGATGGGCGCGTCGCGCGGGCCACCAACTCCCAGAGCGCCTTCGGCGTGCAGCTGGACAGCCTGGCCGACGCCATCGCCTTCGGCGTCGCGCCCGCCTTCCTGGCCTACCGGTGGGGCCTGGAGCCGCTGGGGCTGGGCGGGGTCTTCGTCGCCTTCCTCTTCGTCGCCTGCGGCATCATGCGGCTGGCGCGCTTCAACGTCGCCGCCGCGCAGGAGGACGGCCCCTCCGCGTTCTTCACCGGGCTGCCGATCCCGCTGGCCGCCGGGGCGCTGGTGTCCTTGATCCTGGCGCACACGACGACCACCGGAGCGCTGCACACGCACGCCTCGTGGAGCGTGGCGCTCATCATGGTGGTCCTCTCGGGGCTCATGGTGTCTACGCTGCGCTACCGGACCTTCAAGAAGCTCAAGTCCAAGCGGACGGCGGCGATCGCCGGGACCCTCGTCCTCACCGCGCTCGCCATCACGTCGCTGCGCTTCAACCCCGGCGTGGCGCTGACCGCAGGCATGGCGGCCTACATCCTCTTCGGGCTCGTGGAGTCCTGCATCGGGCTGGGGCGAAGCCTCGCTTCCCGCCGCTCAACATCCAAGATGAATGATGATATGGCTGATCAAAAGCGCTGAACACTCAACGTGGTTCAAACTCCTCACAGAGGAGCGCCACGGTCCTGCGTAGCTCCTCACGCCTGGAGTCGCTGAAGCCCGCTCCCGCGTCCAGCGCGATCTCAAGCGACGCTGGGAGCAGCGTGGGGGTGTCAATGTAGCGACGCAAAAAGTGAAACGGCAGCTGAGCCATAGAGAATCAAGGAGGTCGCACCCGGCTCCTCTTCACTCTGGACGAGGCTGTCAAGGTGTAACAGGGCCGCCGCGATGCGCTTCGCCTCAAGGCTCTCCAGACGCTGCGGGAGGTGTTGTAGATTCACGCCAACACAGGTGCATGTAGGATGTCGAGGAGCTCAGGGCGCAGCTCCAACCGTCCATAGACCCTCCAACGCTCGCAGAGCGGGAGACGAGCTTCTTTGAAGTGACGCAGCAGCCCGCGGCTCATACTCTGGCTCAAGGGTAGATCGTCCATGGGCTCGCCTTCAGGTTCAGGCAGCTCAAGACGCTGAACCGCCGCACGGAGCGCAGGTGGGAGCGCCGCACAGCTCTGGAGCGACTCCAGAAGAAAAGCGGCGCGCCGTGTGGCGTGGGATGAGGTCTTCGGGAGCTTCTTCAGCCCATGGGCTGCAGCGTAGAGGAGCGCCATCGTCGCAGCCTCCACCATGCGCGCCAGCGGAGCATCCAGAACAAGGAGCGCGGCATGCGCTGCTTCAAGCGCAGAAGGAGGGCGATGAAGCGCTGGAGCAGGGAGCGGGAAGCCTGTAGCGCGGAGGATCGCGTAGGTGTGCTCGGTGTGCATGAGGGAGCGCTCCGCTGGAGGTGTTCGCATCACCCAGGCCAAGCGAGGAGCTGCGTCAGAGCAAGCCCACGCGGCTTGCTCTGACGCGCTGAGCTGAGACACCAGCTCAGAAGTCGTCCATGTCCCACGACCCCTTGGAGGAGACGGAGACGGTGGCGGCCTGCTTCTGCGTGGCGGGAGCCGTGGCGGGGAGGGTCGCGCCGCCCATGCCCATCTTGGCCTTGAGGGCCGCGAGGGCGTCGTCCGCGACGTGATCCTTCTCCAGATCCGCGAACTTGGAGGCGAGGTTGTCGCCGGTCATCTCGCCAGCCAGCTCGGCGGAGGCGGAGGCCTCGGCCTCGATGCGGTTGATCTTCTCCTCCATGCGCCCGAAGGCGTCGAAGGCGGAGCTGTTGTTGAGGCCGGAGAGGGTCTCGTGGATGGTCTTCTGGGCCTCGGCGCGCTTCTGGCGTGCGATGAGGAGGTTCTTCTTGCGGGAGGCCTCCTCGATCTTGGCGTTGAGGCGGCGGAGGGCGTCGCGGAGCTGGTCGGCGGCGGCCTTCTGGGCCTCCCACTGAGCCTGGAACTCCTTGGCGAGGTTGTCGTGCTCGGTCTTGCGCATGAGGGCCTCCCGGGCGAGGTCGTCTCGTCCGGCGCGGACCGCCATCATGGCCTTCTTCTCCCACTCGCGGGAGAGGTTCATCTCGTTCTCGAGCTGCTTGTGGAGGCGTTTTTCGTCAGCGATGGCGACCGCGACCTGTTTCTTGGCCTCGATCAGCTGCTCCTTCATGTCGATGATCAGCTGGTTGAGGATCTTCTCGGGATCCTCCGCCTTGGAGATCAGGTCGTTGATGTTGGCCTTGAGGAGGGTTCCGATGCGGGAGAAGATGCCCATGATGCTCCAGCTCCTGTTTAGCGGCGCGGCCGGGCGATGGCCGTGACGCCTTCATAGTATACCAATCAGGCGGTCTCTTCATCCAGACGCGCACCAAATTCCTCCAGGGCGCGCTCCTCCGCGAGGGAGAGCGCGCTCTCCCCGGCGCGGGGCGCGGAGGCGAAGGCGCGGAGCTGCTGGGTGTGCATGGCGATGGCGACGGTGATGCCGTCGAGGGAGGCCTCGAACTCGTTGAGGTCGAGGTTCTCCCCCTGGAGGGTGTCTGTGATCACGACGGAGTCCCCTTCGACGCCGTAGGCGCCCGCGACCATATCGCTGGCGTTGAGGCGCAGGAGGGTGGCGAAGAACTCCTCGCGTCGCTCGGCGGGGACGGGCATGATCTTGACGCGGAAGGTGACGACGGGAGGCGTGTTGACGACGACGATGTCCTCGATGTCGTCATACTCGTCGTGGATCATCCAGACGCCGGCCTGGAGCGTCGTGTAGTCGCGCCCCATCTGCAGGAGGTAGGCCTCGATGTCGTCGTTGGTCTTCATCCGTGTTCTCCTCTCGGGTGGCAAGGTGACGATCCAGCCAGGAGCGTCGTCGCGAAGGTGCAGCGATGATAAGGACGGGGGGCGCGCAGGTCAAGTGGGCAACCCCCCCGGGGCCGTAACCGCCGACTTCGCTACGCTCGTCGGCGGAACGGCCCCGGTCCCCCCCGTGACGGGGGGACACCGACGGGTCGCGTCCGGTGGCGAGCGAGCGCAGCGAGCGAGGTC